>DASQFE010000373.1:0-5720 GCA_035633295.1 Ilumatobacteraceae bacterium
TATCTCGTCGACCTGGAGATGCCCGCACCGGGGGCGTCGTGCGTCAACGACGAGGGGGCCGATCCGTTCCCGCCGGTCGGCGAGGGCGACTTCGACAAGGTGATCGCCCTGTTCGACTGTCTGCGTGAGAACGGCGCAGACATCCCCGAAGTGACGATCGGCGACCTCCTCGCCGATCCGACCGGCGAGGCCTTGCTCGAACAGATCGATCCGACCGATCCGGCGTTCGGGGCTGCCGCGCTCGCCTGCCAGGACCTGATCGGCGATCTGTAGAACTTCCCCACAGCGGGCACACAGAAATTCGGGGTTGTCCCCAGGAATCGTTCGAGAATTCACACCCAATCGGCACTGACCTTCCACAGGGCGGGTGGTTCATGATGGGCCCCATGATCGCCCGAGCCCTTCCGACGTCCCGCCAGCGGTTGCTGCGCCAACGCCAACACGGCGCCGTCCTGGCGCAGGCGGATCGTCGTGAACTCGAACGAGGGGGTTGGCGTACGACGCTCGAGTTCCGCGAGAACAACGTGCGCGGGCGCGACGGACGGCTGCTCCAGGTCGAGGAGATCTGGCACGCCGAAGCCGAACGGGATGCGAACGGGGCCCGAACTCGCGGTGTCCACTTCATCCAGGCCACGGCCGAATCGGTCGACGAGGTGTGGGCGAAACTGCGCCGGCAGGCCGAGTTGGCCGACGTGAAGCACAGCGACGTACCCGCTGCGCAGGCAAGTTGACACTTTCTGCCCGCGACAGTTGACACGGCCGTAGTTTCACTGCTGTAATTACGAACCCCGCACCACGACATCTGGTGCCAAATGGTCCCGTCAGCCGGGGGAGACCACCACATCTCGTGGTGCTGACGATTCCTTGACGACGACCGACAGACCACGAACACAACACGAACAAGCCACGAACACACCACGAACACACCACGACGAATCGGAGAACCGGGTGACATTGATCGATGACAACGTCGGAGCGACGCAGGGGCGAGCGACCGACGAGCAGGCCGATGCCCAGATCGAGCCCCAGAATCCTTCGGGGCCGCCGGCGCTGCGCGACACCGCCAAAGGTGCCGCTGTCGTCACGTCCGCACAGCCCGGAGCCGCTGGGATGCGGGTGAAGAAGCGCAGCGGTGCGCTCGAGCCGGTCGATCTCAACAAGATCGTCAACTCCATTGCACGCGCGTCGGAAGGGCTGCTCGGTGTCGACCCGATGCGTGTGGCCACCCGCACCATCTCGGCGCTGGCCGACGGCGCGACGACTCGCGAACTCGACGACCTGTCGATCCGAACCGCTGCGGGCCTCATCGTGGAGGAGCCGAACTACTCGCGGCTCGCGTCGCGTCTGCTCGCCACGGTGATCGACAAGGAAGTCCGCAACCAGAACATCCCGTGGTTCTCCGAGTCGATCAAGGTCGGCCACGCCGAGGGCCTCGTCGCCGATCATGTCCTCGAATTCGTCGAGGCCAATGCGCCGGCGCTCAATGCCGCCATCGATTCCGATCGTGACCGGAGCTTCGAGTTCTTCGGCCTGCGTACCGTGTACGACCGCTACCTCCTGCGTCACCCGTCGCGTCGTGAGGTCATCGAGACCCCGCAGTACTTCTTCTTGCGCGTCGCCTGTGGTCTGTCGACCGATGTCGACGAAGCGGTGAGCTTCTACGACCTCATGTCGTCGCTGGCGTATCTGCCGTCGAGCCCGACGCTCTTCAACTCGGGTACGTCGCACAGTCAGATGTCGAGCTGCTATCTGCTCGACTCGCCCGAAGACAGCCTCGAGGGCATCTACAAGCGCTACACCGACATCGCCAAGCTGTCGAAGTTCGCCGGTGGCATCGGTGTGGCCTGGCACCGCGTGCGCGCCAAGGGCAGCCTCATTCAAGGCACCAATGGCTTGTCGAACGGCATCGTGCCCTGGCTGCGTACGCTCGATTCGTCGGTCGCCGCGGTCAATCAGGGCGGTCGCCGCAAGGGTGCCGCCTGCGTGTACCTCGAGTCATGGCACGCCGACATCGAAGACTTCCTCGAGCTGCGCGACAACACGGGCGACCACGCTCGGCGTACGCACAACCTCAACATCGCCAACTGGATCCCCGACCTGTTCATGGAGCGGGTGGAGAAGGATTGGCAGTGGTCGCTGTTCGATCCCAAGCAGGTGCCGCACCTGACCGACCTGTTCGGCGACGACTTCGAGCGGGCCTATGTGGCTGCTGAAGAAGCGGGCCTGTACGAAAAGCAGGTGCCGGCGCGCCAGCTGTACACCAAGATGATGCGCACGCTCGCCCAGACCGGCAACGGCTGGATCACGTTCAAGGATGCCTCGAACGAGAAGTGCAACCAGACCGGAGCCACCAACGACGACGGCACCCCTCGCGTGGTGCACCTGTCGAATCTGTGCACCGAGATCCTCGAGGTGACCGACCAGCAGAACACGGCGGTGTGCAACCTCGGTTCGCTCAACCTCGGCGCCTACGTCAACGCCGGGCCGAACGGCGACGTCGAGTTCGACTACGCCAGGCTCGGTGCCGTGGTGCGTCAGGTCGTGCCGTTCCTCGACCGGGTCATCGACATCAACTACTACCCGACCGTCGAGGCCGAGTTCTCGAACCACAAGTGGCGCCCGGTGGGCCTCGGGCTGATGGGCCTGCAGGACGTCTTCTTCAAGAAGGGGTTCGCCTTCGACTCCGCCGACGCAAAGCATCTGAGTCGCACGATCTCGGCTCACATCTACTTCCACGCACTGTGGGCGTCGACCGAACTCGCCGAAGTCAACGGGCCGCACGAGGCCTACGAGGGAACTCGCGCCGCCAACGGCGATCTCCAGTTCGACCTGTGGGACACCGCACATGGCGGCGTCACGCCGCCCGCCGAACTCGACTGGGACGCGTTGCGTGCCCGTATCACCGCCCACGGCCTTCGCAACAGCCTCCTCATCGCCATCGCGCCAACTGCCACGATCGCGTCGATCGCCGGGTGCTACGAGTGCATCGAGCCGCAGATTTCGAACCTGTTCAAGCGCGAGACGCTTTCGGGCGAGTTCATGCAGATCAACCGCTACCTGGTGCGTGAACTCCAGGCGCGGGGCCTGTGGGACGAGCAGATGATCTCCGACATCAAGCGCTCCGAGGGGTCCGTGCAAGACGTCGAGCGCATCCCCGACGAACTCAAGGAGGTGTTTCGCACGGCGTGGGAGATTCCCCAGCGGGCACTCATCGACATGGCCGCCGAGCGCGGTGCGTTCATCGACCAGAGCCAGTCGCTCAACCTGTTCATGGAAACGCCGACCATCGGCAAGCTCTCCTCGATGTACCTGCATGCGTGGAAGGCCGGGCTGAAGACCACCTACTACCTGCGCAGTCGTCCCGCCACCCGCATCAACCAGACCACCACGGGTGCGACCGCAAAGGCACCGGCAGCGCCGACGCCGTCGGGCCCGTCAGGTGGCGGCGCTCCGGCACCGGAACAGAAGACGTACACCGACGAAGAGGCGGTCGCATGCAGCCTCGAGAACCCCGAATCCTGCGAGGCATGCGACTGATGGCACTCATCGACCCGATCACCGACTACGCGCCGGCGTTTCCTTCCGGCGATGCTCTTGCCGACGCGTTCGTCTCGGCGTCGCCGGTTGGCGCCAAGCGACCGACCAACATCCTCGACCCCGGCTACGACCTCACGTTGCGGCCGATGCGATACCCGCAGTTCTTCGAGATGTATCGCGACGCCATCAAGAACACCTGGACCGTCGATGAGATCGATTTCTCCGACGATCTGGTCGACCTCGACCGCAAGTTGATGCCGGCCGAGAAGCACCTCGTCGGACGTCTCGTGGCATTTTTCGCAACGGGCGATTCGATCGTGTCGAACAACCTGGTGCTCAACCTGTACCAGCACATCAACGCCCCCGAAGCCCGGATGTACCTGTCGCGCCAGCTCTACGAAGAGGCGTTGCACGTGCAGTTCTATCTCACGCTGCTCGACAACTACATCCCCGACATGGCCGAGCGCGAGGCGGCGTTTGCGGCGGTCGAGAACATCCCGTCGATTCGTGCCAAGGCCGAGTTCTGCTTCAAGTGGATCGACTCGATCCAGGGCCTTCAGCGCATCGAGACTCCCGAGGAGCGCAAGCAGTTCCTGCTCAACTTGATCTGCTTCGCCACGTGCATCGAAGGCCTGTTCTTCTTCGCCGCCTTCGCGTACGTCTACTTCCTGCGCTCGAAAGGCCTCCTGAACGGTCTTGCCGATGGCACCAACTGGGTGTTCCGCGACGAGAGCTGTCACATGAACTTCGCATTCGAGGTCGTCGACACCGTTCGCAAGGAGCAGCCCGAACTGTTCGACGATCAGCTGGAGGCCGACATCCGCGAGATGCTCAACGAAGCGATCGATTGCGAGCATCTGTTCGCGGCCGATGTGCTCGGCGAGGGCGTGCCGGGTATGAGCCTCGGTGACACCCGCGCCTATCTCGAGTTCGTTGCCGACCAGCGCCTCGCGCAGTTGGGCTACGCCCCCGAGTTCGGCTCCAAGAACCCGTTCAGCTTCATGGAGCTGCAAGACGTGCAAGGCCTCTCGAACTTCTTCGAGCGCACCGTGAGCTCCTATCAAACCGGCGTCGAAGGCAACGTCAGCTTCGACGAAGAGTTCTGATCACAACAGGGGTCAGACCCCTTTCGTTACTGATCACAAAAGGGGTCTGACCCCTGTTGTGATCAGCGGTAGAGTTCGGTGTGTTCGCCGAGGGTGGGGCCGACGTCGCTGATGCTGCCCGGCGTGCGGGAGAACTTCGGGACCACACCCAGCATCGGCGTGTCGACTCCGGTGCGTGACACGTGCCGTTCGATCATCTCGCGGGCGAGGTAGTGCTCGTCGGTGAGCATGTCGGCAGCCGTGTACACGCGTCCCGCGGGAACGCTGAACTCACGCAGTAGGGCGAGCAGATCCTCGGCATCGATCGTTCGGGTCCAGTCGGCGACCAGGCCGTCGAGTTGGCGCTCGTTGATGCCTCGGGCGACGTGTGTTGCATACCGATCGTCTCGGGCGAGGTCGGAGCGTCCCATGGCATCGCAGAGGCGGGCGAACACGGTGTCGGCATTGGCGGCGATGAGTACCTCCGAGCCGTCGCGAGTCGGGTATGCGTTGGCCGGGGCAACACCCGGCAAGGTGCCACCGGATCGGTGACGCAGTACACCGGCCACGTCGTAGTCGACCATCGACGACTCCATGAGCGCGGCCACCGCCTCGTAGATCGCAACGTCGACCTCCTGGCCGAGACCGCTCTGAGAGCGCTCGTGGAGTGCGGCGAGCGTGCCGATCACTGCGAACATGGCGGCAAGCGAGTCGCCGAGGCTCACCCCGCATCGCGCCGGTGGACGGTCGCGGTCGCCGGTGGTGTGGCGGATTCCGCCGACCGCCTCGCCGATTGATCCGAAGCCGGCTTCCGACGATCGCGGCCCAGTCTGGCCGAAGCCGGAGACATGCGTGACAATGATCCCCGGGTGCGCCGCCGACAGCGTTGCGTGGTCGAGGCCGTACTTGGCCAGCACGCCCGGCCTGAAGTTTTCGAGGACAACGTCGCACTCGGCGGCGAGGCGCTGCACGAAGGCCAGGTCGTCGGGATTCTTGAGGTCGGCCACGACCGATCGCTTGTTGCGGGCGATGATCGGCCACCACAGGCTGGAGTCGTCGACGCTCACCCCCCAGTGGCGCATCGGGTCACCGTCGGGC
>DASQFE010000374.1:0-3629 GCA_035633295.1 Ilumatobacteraceae bacterium
TCGCTCCACGGGAAGTTGATCCACATGTCGGTGCGCTTCCAGATGTAGTCGCACTTCACGACCGAGTGCGACTTCTCGTACAGCACCCCGGTGCGAACCTCGCCGACCTTGCCGTCGCAGAACTCCTGCACCGAACGCAAGGTGTGTCCGGTGTCGGCGACGTCGTCGACGATCAGGATCCGAGCATCGGACACGTCGACGAAATCGGGCGCCGGCGGCAGGATGCGCGGTACCTCCAGACGCTCGTCGACGCCGGTGTAGAACTCGACGTTCATCGTGTAGACATTCTTGACCGACAGCGCATACCCGATCGCCCCACCGATCAACAGTCCACCGCGGGCGATGGCGAGCACCATGTCGGGCTCGTAGCCGTCGTCGGCGACCATCTGGGCCAAGCCCCTCGATGCGGTGCCGAAGATGTCCCAGGTCATGATTTCGCGCTCGTCAGGCATGTGTTCCGAACCTAGCCGCGCTGCGCCGGCACACGAACATCTCGGCTGTTACATCTGGGGTCTGACCCCGGATGTAACGGGTCACAGGCAGATGTCGCTGGGGCGGACGGGGACGCGAGCGAGGGGTTTGCCGATGCCGTCGACCTGGCGCAACGCATCACGGATGGCGTTGACGATCGCCGGCGTCGACGAGATACACGGTGCTTCGCCGACGCCCTTTGCACCGAGCGGAGCGTGCGGATCGGGCTGCTCGATCAACGTCGCCACCACCTCGGGCATGTCGAGGAACGTCGGCAACAGGTAGTCGGTGAAGTTGCCGTTGCGAATCACACCATCGATCTGGATGATCTCCTCCATCACGGCCAGGCCGAGCCCCTGGGCGATCCCGCCTTCGATCTGGCCGAGCACCGACAGTGGATTCAAGGCCCGGCCGACGTCCTGCGCCGTGGCGATCTGAACCACCTTCACGAGCCCCAGTTCCGGGTCGACATCGACAACCGCGCGGTGCGCAACGAACCCGAACGCGGTGTGGCAGTTCCCCTGGCCGTTCTCGTCGAGTTCCTCGGTCGCCGGATGGTGGTACTCGATCGTCTCGTCGAACTCGACGCCAGCCGTCGCATCGGCGACCGAGATGCGCCAACCCGACACGGTGTCGACGATGTCGGTCTCGTTCACCGCCAGACGGATCGGATCGATGTCGTGTAGACGGCCAACGTGTTCGAACATCAGCTCGCGCACCGTGCGACAGGCCGCATCGACGGCTCCCCCACTCATCCATGTCTGACGAGATGCCGACGTCGACCCCGCCGAGCCGACTTCGGTGTCGATGCGATCGAGTTCCACGTCGTCGACGCCCAGGATCGTCCGAGCGATCTGTGCGGCGATCGTCACGAATCCCTGGCCGACCTCCGACGTTGCGAACTTGAGCGTGGCAACGCCATCAGCCAGCCGACAGCGTGCGGTGGCGTAGTCGTCGAAGCCCTCCGAGTACATCAGGTTCTTGATCGCCACGCCCCAACCCACACCCCGCACGATGTCGGGCCGGTCGGCCGTTCGACCTGCGCCACCGGGAAGCTGCATCACGTCGACGATGCCTCCAGCCTGCAGGTGGCCCCCGATCGGCCCATCCGGCATCGGCAGCGCTGCGGTGTCACGGATGCACTGCTCGACGGGCGCAACGTTCAGTACCGGCTGGCCGGTGATCAGGAGGTCGCCGGTTCGCATCGCGTTGCGCAGGCGGATCGTCACCGGATCGATGCCGGCGGCGAGCGCCAGCTTGTCCATCTGCGACTCGTGGGCGAAGCACGCCTGCACGACGCCGAACCCGCGCATCGCACCGCACGGCAGGTGATTGGTGCGCACTGCATAGCCGTCGACAATGGCGTTCGCGCAGCGGTACGGGCCCTGTGTGTGCGTGACCGCATTGATGAGCACAGCGGACGACGTCGACGCGTAGGCCCCACCGTCGAACACCATCCGCGCTTCGATCTTGACAATCTCGCCCTCGGACGTTGCGTGGTGCCGCATCCAGATCGTCGCCGGGTGACGGTGCACGTGGCCGAGGAAGCTCTCGGCGCGGCTGTAGGCGATCCTCACGGGTCGGCCCAGCCGCAGCGCGAGCAGACAGGTGTGCACCTGCAGGCTGATGTCCTCCCGGGCGCCGAACGCCCCACCGACTCCGCCGAGCACGAGCCTCACCGAGTCGACGGGCAGGTCGAGACACGCGGCGATCTGTGCCCGATCCTCGTGGAGCCACTGCGTTGCGACATGCAGCTCGACACTCCTGCCGCCGGGATCCGGAACGGCGAGCGCCGCTTCCAGCCCGAGGAATGCCTGATCCTGCATCCCGATCTGGTAAGTCCCCTCCACGACGACGTCACCGGTGACCTCGAGGTCGCCGGTGATGATGCGCTGGTGGCGGATCAGGTTGCCGTCGGGATGAATCGGGGGATGACTCCCGTCGATCGCCGCCTCGGGGTCGAGCAGTGGTTCGAGCACTTCCCAGTCGACCACGATCGCCTCGAGCGCCCGTCGGCAGGTCTCGGGATGGTCGGCGGCCACTGCGGCGATCGGCTCACCCACATAGCGAACGATGTCGGCGGCGAACACCGGCTGGTCCTGGCTGATCAATCCGTAGGTGAGCTTGCCGGGCACGTCGGCCGCGGTGATCACGGCCTCGACCCCGTCGATCTTCCACGCAGCCGTCACATCGATCGAACGGATACGGGCGTGCGGGTGCGGCGAACGCAGGGTGGCACCCCACAGGCAACCGTCGGCTGACAGATCGGAGGAGAACTCGAAGCTTCCCTGCACTTTGGCAGTGCCGTCGGGACGCGCCGACGACGTACCGATCGTGCCCGCCCGCGTCGCCGCACCGATCGCCGGGGCATCGGTGATCGTCACGACGCACCCCTGCGGGTGACGGCGACGCGCTGCACAGCGTCGATGATGCGGCCGTACCCGGTACAGCGGCACACATTGCCCGCCAACTCCTCGCGGATCTCTGTCTCGGTCGGCGACCCGCTGCGTTCGAGCAGGTCGTGGACCGCCATGATCAACCCCGGCGTGCAGAAACCACACTGGACCGCGCCCGCCTCGACGAACGCCGCCTGCACGTCGGAGGGAGAGCCGAGCGGAGCAACCCCTTCGATGGTGACGATGGGCTGGCCAACCGCGCTCGCGGCCATCACCAAGCACGAGCACACCAGCATGCCGTCGACCATCACACTGCACGAGCCGCACTCGCCCTGTTCGCACGCGCCCTTCGTTCCCATCAGACCCAACCGGTCGCGCAGCACGTCGAGCAGGCTCTCGCCCAACCACGAGTCGGTCACCTCCCGCGGCGCGCCATTGACATCGAGGACATAGTGATCGCTGTCCTGGCTGTTCCGGCTGTTCTGGCTCATGCCGCCGCTTCCCCGCTCGATGCTCGTCGCACCAATCGCTTGGCGAGCACTCCAACGGCGTGGCGGCGGTACTCGGCACTGGAGCGGTGATCGGTGATCGGGCGGCTCGCTGTCGAGACCAGTTCGGCGAATCGCTCGAGATCGGTCGGTGCAACCTCGAACGTCGCGAAGTTGATCGAGGATGCGAGATGCTGTTCCGCCTCGGGGCAGCGCAGCACGGTCGGCCCGACCGAGCCGAGCGCCACGGCGACGCTCCGGCGGGAGGAGTCGA
>DASQFE010000375.1:0-13115 GCA_035633295.1 Ilumatobacteraceae bacterium
CGAGTTACGAGAACGTGGGCCGCGCGCCCCAGGTATCGAGGTGCATGATGGTCTCGACCGGCGGGCGCTTGGCCGGCTTGAAGTCCGTTCCCTTGGTGTATCCGATCGTGATCAGTGCGCACTGGGTGACTTCGGCGAACGGGATCTCGAGGATCTCGGCCGCCTGCTCTTCGAACATCAGGTGGATGGTGGTCCAGGCGGTGCCGAGGCCGCGCTCGCGGGCAGCCAGCATGAAGCTCCAAGCTCCGGGAAGGATCGACCCGTACATCGACGTGGCCGCCATGTTGGGCAGGCCGTCCAAGCGGCCGGGGAGGCAGGGGATCAGCATCGCCGGTGCCTTTTCGAAGTTCTCCGCCATGTAGGTGGCCGAATCGACAACCCGTGCCTGCTGGTCAGCGTTGTCGGTCTCGATGTTGTTCGCGGCCCCGGCCATCTGGGTGTACGTCGCCCACCCTTGCCGGTAGAGATCCGCGAGGCCCTTGCGCTTGGCCGGATCGGTCACGACGAGCCACTGCCAACCCTGCTTGTTGGAACCGGTGGGAGCCTGCACCGCGTACTCGAGGCATTCCTTGATCACCTCGAGTTCGACCGGCTTGTCGAAGTCGAGGCGCTTGCGAACCGCGCGCGTGGTGCTGAGAACTTCGTCGGCGGTGAGGTTCAGTTTCATAGCGTGCTCCAACGGGTCGGCCGGCGACGGCTCGCCAGGGTGTGCCCGCCGATCACGACGGACAGCGGCAAGTTAGCCATCACCCTGCCCGGGAGACGAGGCAGCGTGGCGGGCCGGTCGGGCGATGACCAGCTCGGCTTCGGCAAGACTGCGGCATGGACGAGATCGCACCAGCCGACTTCTACACGGGCATCGTCGTCGACGTGTACGGCCCCCTCAAGGGAGCGGTGCCCGACCCGCGGATCTACTCCGGTTTCATCGGTGCCTGGGGTGAGCCGGCACTGGAACTCGGATGCGGCGACGGCGATCCGCTGTTGACGCTGCGTGCCGACGGCCTCGACGTCGAGGGCCTGGATTCGTCGGCCGACATGCTGGCGAAGTTGCAGCGATCCGCTGCCGACCGTGGCATCGATGTCGTCGTGCATCATTCGACCATCGAGCAGATGGATCTCGGGCGCATGTACCGGTCGATCTTCCTGGCCGGGCCGACGTTCAACCTCCTCCCCGATGACGCCACGGCGGCAAGCGCGCTCGAGCGCATCCGCGAGCACCTCGATCCGGCGGGGGCCGCGCTGATCCCACTTTTCATTCCGGCTCCGGTGCCCGACAATCACCTCGGGATCGTGCGCGAGCACATTGACGACCGCGGTCGCATCCTGCGAGTGTCGGCGATCTCGGTCGAGCGCAACGACACGGCCCGATGCCAGACCACGGTGCTGCGCTACGAAGTCGTCGACGGCGACGACAACCAGGTGGTCGAACGGCCATGGGTCCTCCACTGGCACACGCAGCAGGGTTTCCGCGAGTTGGTAGCCAACGCCGGGTTGAACGCGTCGGCGGTGTTCGCCACGGACGGCTCGCCCGCCCCGCACGACGCATCCGAGTTCGCCTTCGTCCTGCGTCGATCGGATCGTCCCGCGGCAGACCGATGACTCGATCGAGCCCGGATGAGACAGCCAGCGGCGCTGAACGCAGCCCCGAGGAACGCTCCGCGCCGGCGCGGCCGAGCGACAACCGGCCTTCCGACGCCGAAGTCGTCGAGTTCCTCCGAGCGCACCACGGTGCCGAGCCGACACATCTCGAAGCTCTCAGCGGTGGGTTCTGGTCGGCGGCGTACGGATATCGCATCGGAGTCGAGGAACTGGTCTTGCGAATCAACGACGAGCCCGACGGGTTCCGCGCTGACGAGTCGGCCATGGCGTATTCGTCGCCGGCACTGCCTGTGCCCGACGTGTTCACCATCGGGGAGGGCTTCGGCCGCTGGATCGCCATCTCTCGTCGACATCACGGCCGGTTCCTGGAGGCCATCGGTGCCGGCGAGGCCGACGCGCTCGGTCCGACCGTCGTCGACCTGCTCGCGTCCCTCCGTGCAGTGCCTGATACCGGCGTCGAGGTCCAACCGTGGCGTGACTGGTTGCTGAGCGGCGTCACCGACCTCCCGGGCCGCCACACCACCGGATGGCGATCGCGCATCGCCACCGATCCACTCGCCGAGCGCACGTTCCAAGCCGCCGACCGCCGAATTCGTTCGCTGATCGACGCCTGCCCCGACCGCCGTGAGCTCGTCCACTCCGACCTCTTGCACTTCAACGTGCTCGTGACGCCGGCGGCCGACGCCGTCACCGCAGTCTTCTCCTGGAAGTGCTCCACATGGGGTGACGCCGTCTACGACCTTGCGTGGTGCACGTTCTGGGGCCGTTGGCACGAGGGCATCGGGGCGCTCGACCTGTGGGAGCGGGTGCGGCCAACGCTGGCGTTGTCCGAAGCGGTCGATGTCGGTATCCGGCACCACGTCTACGAACTGCAGATCGGCGCCAGTCACCTCGGTTGGTACGCGACCCTCGGTGACGACGCGAACCTCCGATGGACGCTTCGCCAACTCGACGAACTGCTCGAGCGCGGCCCAGCCGACGCATAGAGGCGTTGTCCTGCGGCTCCCGGATCGTCAGGCCGGGCGCTCGTCGAGGTGCTCATGGAGCCGGCGGACCAGGTCGAGCTGTGCGCCAACCTCCGGCCCGGCGCCAGGGCGGTGGCGGCGAACCCGATCGAGGGCTTGGTCGAGCGGGACCGCCAACGACACCAGCATCGCCACCGCTGTCGTTCCCGACCGACCGATACCGGCCGCGCAGTGCACGATCAGCCGCTCCCCCGCCACGACCCGATCGACGAGCCCGGTCAGCACCGGTGCGAACTCCTCGAGTTTCGGCGCATTCAGATCGGAGATCGGGTACCACACCGCCCGCAGGGGCGCCTGCTCGCGCAGCCACGCGACGTAGTTCGGATAGCGCTCGGCCAGCTCGTGTTCCTCGTTCAGACACACCACCGCGTCGGCGCCGACCCGCGCCATCAACCCCTCGGGGTCCGGGCCGATTGCGTGCTTCCCGCACAGCCACAGCCGCCCCAGCGCGGGCGGCGGCAGTGGGATCTCGTGGATGCCACCGTCGAGGTTCACTCCGCGTGCCCTACTTGAGGAGCGGATCTCGCGGCAGGCCGAGGATACGTTCGCCGATCTGGTTGCGCTTGATCTCCGACGTGCCCCCGGCGATCGACATGCCGCGGTGCATGAGGACGAGCATGTTGCTGAGCCCGCCCGCGCCGTCCATGAACAGCGAGTCGGGTCCGTTCAGCTCGGTCATGATCGCCGCCGCCTCGTGACCGATCTCCGACAGCACGAGCTTGGTCATTGCGCCTTCCGGTCCGGGCTCGCCACCTGCAACCGCACGATTCGCGCTGCGAAGGTTGAGCAGCCCCATCGCCTGGTGTTGGGCGATGTAGCGACCCACACGCGGCGCTCCGCCGTCGAGGCGTTCGGGGTGGGCGTCGAGCGGGGCGATCAGTGCTGCACCCGGCAGCGACATGCCGCCTCCGCCACCGCCGATGCTGACGCTTTCGTTGCCGAGCGTCGCCCGCGCCACCGTCCAGCCACCGTCGACCGGGCCGACCACGTCGTCGTCGGGCACGAACACGTCACTGAAGAAGACCTCGTTGAACTCGGAGTTGCCCGACGTCATCTTCAGCGGGCGCACCTCCACTCCCTCGGCGTGCATGTCGATCGCCATCATCGTGATGCCGTCGTGCTTGGGCACGTCGGGGTTGGTGCGCACCGTGGCGAACCCCATAGCGGCAACGTGCGCGCCGCTCGTCCACACTTTTTGGCCGTTCACGAGCCAGCCGCCGTCGACCCGGGTGGCCTTGGTCTTGACGCCCGCGGCGTCGGAGCCGGCATCGGGCTCGCTGAAGAGCTGACACCAGGTCAGCTCCTGATTGAGCGCCGGACGCACCCAACGGTCGATCTGATCCTGCGTGGCGTACTGGATGATCGTGAGGATGTTCCACGCCGTGATCCCGTATCCCGGACGGGTGATGCCGGCATCGGCGAACTCCTGCTCGATCACGAGTTGCTCGACGGCACCCGCGGCGCGGCCGTATGGCTTGGGCCACTGCGCCATCACGTAGCCGGTCTCGATGAGACGGGTGCGCTGCTCGTCAGTCGGCAGGTCACGGATGCTCTGGGCGAACGCGCGGACCTCTTCGCGGATCGCGTCGGCCTCGGGCGGCAACTCGACGGCCTTCTCGCGAGCGACTCCGCGGCGGGTCAGGTCGGTGACCTCCTCGGCGGCCTCGGCGGCGGCGAGATAGTGGAGCAGGGTCGTGGCGCGACGCATGTAGAGGTGGGCGTCGTGTTCCCAGGTGATGGCGATGCCGCCGTGTACCTGGGTGTTCAGGTTGGCGCACAGGTCGGCGGCGGGTGCAGCCAAGGTGGCAGCCATCGCCGCCGCGTATGTGAGCTGGTCGCCGCCGGTGGCCGATGCGCGGGCGGCGTCCCACACTGCGCTGGTGGCGAGTTCGGTGGCCACGGCCATGTTGGCGCAGTGGTGTTTCACCGCTTGATACATCGCGATCGGACGACCGAACTGGATGCGCTCCTTGGAGTAGGCGGCTCCCATCTCGGTGCACTCGCGAGCGACGCCGACCGCGTCGGCCGACAGGATCACCCGGGCCAGGTCGACGAGCACGCGTCGGGCCCCGGCCATCACCGTCACGGGCGCGCCGTCGAGGGTCACCCGCGCGCTTCGACGGGTGACGTCGAGGCTGGGCGGCGAGTCGATCGCAACGCCGTTGCCGACCTGCACCACGACCACATCATCGCCGACCGGCACGAGGATCAGCGTTGCGCTCCCGGCACCGAGCACCACGCCGGCGTCGCCGGAAGCCACGCCGCCCGACACCGTCACCGAACCTCCGAGCGCGACCGCACCAACCGTGGATCCGTCGGCGAGTCCGGGCAGCAGACGCGACCGCAGGTCGTCGTCGCCGGCGGCGGCGATCACCGCGCTGGCGATGACGGTCGGCACGAACGGCCCCGGCGCCACTGCCCGGGCGAGTTCTTCGACCACGATGACGAGCTCGTCGATGCCGTAGCCGGATCCGCCCACGTCCTCGGGCAGATGCAGCCCGAGCCAGCCGAGCTCCGCGAGCTCGGGCCAGAACTCCGGTAGTGAGTCGTCGGGCGACTCGAGCCGTTCTCGAGCGGCGCCGCGCAGGTCGCGCTTGTCGGAGAAATTGCGCACCGTCTCGGCAAGCGAGCGGTGGTCCTCGGTGATGGCAATCGACATGGTGAACAAACCTCGGCTGGTGGAGAGATACGACGCCGCCATCTTCCCCGACCGTCCCGCCCCGTGACGACTCCAACCACCCAAAGCGATGAGCGAGCGGCCGGCATCCGGGCTCTTCGCTCATCGCCGCGGGCTGTGCGGGGAGCGCTCCCGGATCAAGCCGATGCCAGCGTGGCCTCGAACAGG
The DNA here is from genome assembly GCA_035633295.1 of Ilumatobacteraceae bacterium. Taxonomy (GTDB): domain Bacteria; phylum Actinomycetota; class Acidimicrobiia; order Acidimicrobiales; family Ilumatobacteraceae; genus Sva-07. The sequence goes on from DASQFE010000375.1 coordinate 5,470, forward strand.
GCGAGGGCGGCGACCGCGAATGCGATCATGTTCGTCTCGCGGTCGTCGATGCCGGTGAGTACCTGTTGCGTCGCATCGACGGGGCCGGCCACCGCCACCCAGCAGTGTCCAGCCGGATCGCCGTACGGATTCGCGGGGCCCGCGGCGCCAGCCTCGCCCAGCCCCCAGGTGGCGTCGAGGCGCACCGCCGCCGATCGTGCGAGATGGTCGGCGAACGCCTTGGTCGCTCCCCGCATCCCCGGCGGCCGCTCGACGGCGCCATGCATCCACGCCCGGTACGCGGCTGCGGTGTAGATCACCGCGCCACCGAGGTAGTACGCCGATGCGCCCGGCACCGACAACAACGCCGCCGAGACCAAACCGCCGGCCGACCCTTCGGCGACGCCAACGGTCTCACTCCGCTCGCGCAGCAGGGCGCCGATTCGGCGGGCCGGTTCGGTGAGCGAGGTGTCGAGCATTCCGACAGCATCGCGTAGCCGGCATCGGCGCACGTCACGCCAGCGGGCGGCGCCAGACGCTCACATGAGACTCGCTGTCACCGGTGAACGGTGAGCGGTCCCATCCGGCCCAGCGGTACTCGAGCGTCAGGCCGGCGATGCGAGCCATCAGGTCGAGCTCCGACGGCCACACGTATCGGAACGGCGCCGTGAACTCGCGGAATGTGCCGTCGGCGGTGCGGTGGAAGTGGCGCGACCGGGAGATCTGGAGGTGGGTGCGATCGATGAAGTCATCGATGCCGATGTAGTCGTCGGTGACGGTGAACGGCACGCCGACGGCGCCGGGCGGCAGGCGGCGCAGTGCGGGGACGCCGTTCTCGATGACGAACCGCCCACCGCGGGCGAGGTGGCGGGCGGCGTTCTCGAAACAGGCGACCTGTTCGTCCTGAGTCGTCAGGTTCGTGATCGTGTTGAACACCAGGTACACGAGGGAGAACTCGCCGTCGACACGGGTGGTGGCCATGTCGCCTTCGACGGCATGGACGTCGAGGCCGCCGGGCGCTCGTCGAAGCTCGGTGAGCATGTCAGCCGACAACTCGATCCCCGCCACGTCGATGCCACGCCTCGCAAGCGGGAGTGCGACTCGGCCGGTGCCGATGGCGAACTCGAGCACCCGGCCACCCTCGGCGAGCGATTCGAGGCAGTCGACGGCTGGGTCGAGCACCTCGGGCGCGACCATGCGAGCAGTCGTGCGGTCGTAGGTGCGGGCGACATCATCGACGAAACGGTTCTCGGGCATCACGGCAGCGTTGCGCCACGACCGGTCGGCGGGCAAATGACTTTCGTGACTGCCGCGACCGCCGACCGCTCGTTCGAGCCGTATGACGTGACCACCATCGACGCGCATCGTTGATGCCGCTGCCGCCGACGCCGGTGATCGATGCCGTCACGGGAGTTGAACGGTCAACGGTAGGAGTAGGAGTGGTACGATTCCTACCATGAGAGTCACGGAGAAGGGGCAGATCACGATCCCGAAGGACCTACGCGACGCGCTCGGGATCGGCGGTGGCACCGAGGTCGAGTTCGAGCGGCGCGGCGCCTCCATCGTCGTGCGCAAGGCCAAGCACGGCCCGACGCGCGGACACCAGCTGGCCGACCGACTCCGCGGCCGCGGCGACGTGGCCATGACGACCGACGAGATCATGGCCCTCACCCGAGGGACCTGACGTGGCTCGAGGAACACTCGTCGACAGCAACGTGTTGCTCGACGTTCTGACCCAGGATCCGCGTTGGTTGAACTGGTCGGCCGATTCGTTGGCCGAGGCCGCCGAGGTCGGCCCGCTCTACATCAACCCGATCATCTTCTCCGAGGTCTCGATCCGGTTCACGACCGTCGAAGCGCTCGACGACGCCCTACCGGCTCGTGACTTTCGCCGTGAGCCACTCCCGTGGGCTGCAGCGTTCCTGGCCGGCAAGGTGTTCCTGGCTTACCGTCGGAATCGGGGCACCAAGTCGACGACGCTGCCCGACTTCTTCGTCGGCGCTCACGCCGCAGTTGCCGACCTCGACCTGCTGACGCGCGATGTTGGGCGCTACCGGACCTACTTCCCGACCATTCGCTTGATCGCCCCGAGTTCGTGATCCGACGGCTGCGTCCGCCGACTGGGACTGCGAACGAAACGTCGTGCTGCGGTCACCGGCGGCTGGCCACGCAGATCGGATTGTCGCATCTGGTGGACTTGCACGGTCTTCGGGCTCGGTGCCGTCGGGCGCGTTCCTGCGCGAAACCGTCGACGCATTCTCGATTCGGGCAGCTCTCGAATCCGCACGGCAATCCGACCCGGTGGCGTTCGGTTTGTCGACGAAGCGACCCGCTGAAATCATCAGTTGGCGCATCAGCTCGCTGTGCAACTGGAGCGATGGGGTTCGCTGCCTTCGCGTGGCGGGATTCGACACAGACCGCGATCAGACAGCTGGCCCGACCGCAGGGCTCGCCCTTCGCGTGCAGTTGCGCTTGGGCGTCAGTCTTTCGTGCAGCCTTCTTCAGGCGTCGACTCTCACGAAGCGGCGCGCAGATCTCGCACGTGCGCAACTTGCAGATCCGTCCTCGTGTGTGCGCGATCGACCTCTGTTGCTCCGGTGTAAGCGTGGGTTCGTCGGCGACCACGTTGGTGGAGCGACGCGGCTTCTCGCCCGCTGGTGGTCGGGGAACCGGATGTCGAGGAGGCGTCTGACCCATGGTGCGTCTGAGTATCGCCGCAGACGCACGCAGACCCTCGTGATGGAGCAGTTTGCGGTGGTCAGCGGGTGGTTGCGTTGGCGAGTCGCTGACGCTTCGTCTCGTACTCGGTGTCCGTCAGGATTCCGTCGCGATGCAGCGCCGTGACCGCCTGAAGCAGCGCCTCGACTTCGATGCCGCGCGTGTACGACGCGGCGTGGACCGCGTCGGCCGTCGGGAGGTCGGTGTGGACGAGCACAGTCATTCATCGGCACCGCCCATCTCCTTCTTGACAGTGGGTGCAGCAGCTCGCACCAAGAAGTCGTCGAACAGTGGGACGATGAGCGGTGTATGTTGTGGTGTATGCGGCGTACGCAGATCTACCTCACCGATGAACAACGGTCACAGGTCGCAGAGCGGGCCCGAGCGCGCGGTTGCGCCCAGTCGCAGATCATCCGGGAGCTGCTCGATCGTGGCCTGGGCATCGAGACCGAATCCGATGACCCGGTTGCCGCGATTCGCGAGACGGCGGGGCTCCTCGCGGATGAGGCCGATTGGGAAGGCTGGCAGCGGTCGGTTCGCGGTCGCTCGGCCGACCAGCGCCTCACGGCGTTGAACCTGTGACGACGCTGTTCGACAGCTCGGTGCTGATCGACCACTTGCGCGGCCGACCGGAGGCGACCGATCTCCTCGTGGCCGGTGTCGCCGCGGGAACAGCGCTGGTGTCGGTCCTCACACGGGTCGAAATCGAGGGCGGCATGCGGTCAGACGAACGCCACGGCGTCCGCCGCCTCTTCGCCGCCTTGACCGTCGTGCCGGTGACCGACGAGATCGCCAAAGCGGCCGCAACGATGCTGCGAGAGTTTCGGCGATCGCACGTCGGCATCGACCTCATCGACTACGTGATCGCAGCAACCGCCAAGGAGCTCGGTGCCGAACTGGCGACGCTGAACCTGAAGCACTTTCCCATGTTCCCAGACCTTCGCGCCCCGTACCGCTCGACGTGACGGTCTCACCCGTTACCGTCAGGGAGCGACGGATCGATGAGCACGTCGGCGCGCGATCGAGTTGCAGCAACGATGACCGCGTTCGCTTCGTCCGACATCCGCACGAACTCGCGAGCGTCTTCGAGCGATCGGCCGTGGCGAACATGGCGGGCGACGAGTCGCTCGACCCTCGTGGCGTCGTTGACTTCGACGTAGCCGGTTCGGTGGAAGAGTTCCTGGAGTGCCGCCCAGGGAGGGCGTTCGAGGAGCAGGTAGTTGCCCTCCACGATCACGATGCGGTCGCCCGGCTCGACCGTGATCGCTGCGTCGATCGAACGATCGACTCGCCGATCGAACGAGGGAGCCAGCACCCGACTTCCGGTGTGCGTCAACTGCTCGACCAGTCGCACGAAGCCGGCGGCGTCGAACGTCTCGGGCGCGCCCTTGACCCCCGACAACCCCAACCGTTCGAGCTCGGTGTTGTCGAGATGAAAGCCGTCCATCGGGACCACGACGGCGCCCAGTACGTCGCCCAGACGCGCCGCGACGGTCGACTTCCCACTTCCCGGCGGACCGGCCAACCCGAAGACGAATCGCGGGCGATCTCGCGCCTCGTCAGCGATCCATGCAGCGAGGGCGCTGATCCCGAACACCCTCACACGTCGAACGTCGCAGCCCGAACCTGCTCGAGATTGTGTTCGAAGTCGGCCGGATCGAAGGCTTCCGGGTCGATCGGGTGGCCGATCCACTCGGCCCGTTCTCGGTGTTCGGGATGGGTCGGATCGGCGAGGATGGCCAGCAGTTCCTGGTAACCCCAGGGGCCACCGCAGTCCTCGGGTGGGCAGGCCCGTCGACCACCGATGCACGCCGGCACGGCTACACCTCCTGCGGGCAGGATCTTCTCGACGACGATCTTGTGATCCCAGCCGTCGCCGAAGTCGTAGGTGTAGTCGAACCTCGCTCCTTCGGCGGTCGCGACGGATGCGAGCGGTACGTACTGTTCATCGATGGTCGGTAGCCCCCAGTCGTCCCCGTCGGGATCAGGCACACCGAAGCGCTTGCCGCCGACCTCGAACTCGTGGAGGTGATAGTTCCACCATCCGAACGCCGCCTGGATCACCCCGTGGACCTCATCGAGCGTGCTCGAGCCGTCGACGAGTACCCGTCGCCACACCGGAGGTGTGATGTTCTGGATCGTCACCTTGAGTTGGTAGACGCTCCCGAACGCGGGCGGACGGGGATCCGACGCCGGGCTCACCTCGGGCCGATACGAGCCGGGGAACGGGATCACGTTCGACGGTGTCCGCGCGCGGTCTCCGAGGCCGAGCACGGCGGCCAGTTCACGGTCGGGTGCGCCGTTCCCCTTCATGAGCGGGCCGACCATGAGCTGCGACGCCCGCATCGACAGCTCCTCCAGATCGTTCATCCCGCTGTGGAAGCACTGATCCGCAAACGCGGCGAACCCGTTCATGACGCCGAGGACACTGCGGTCATTCGTCGGCGCCAGCCGAACCTCGCGCATCGCTGCGAGCTCGGCAGCGATGACGGCATCGGCCACACCGTGGCGTTCGAGCACCGATGCGATCGCCACCGGCGCCCGGTCGAACAGTGTGGCGGTCGGCGCGAGGGGCACGAAGACCGGGAGCAGCGTGCGTTCGTTGACGAACATCGCCACGTGCGGCCGCCAGAACAAGGCGGTTGCGAACCAGTCGCCGAGCACCGTGGTCGACTCGTCACCAGCACCGGCGGGGGTTGCCCCTCGAACACGATCTCGCAGCTTTTTGGTCCCTCGTACAATCAGCACGCCAACAGTTTCGCAGGGTCAAGCGGCGAGGTGGTCAACCGCGGTCAGCTGACGACCGGTTGAGGCCAGGTGCCGGCTCGAAACGCCTGCCAGGCTCCGGTCGCGCCGAGCGCCCAGATCACGAGCAGGGGTTGAAAGAACAGCCGAATGAACCGCTGAGCGTCGGTGTCGAGGCCGAATGCGTCGACGCCCTCGGTCCACTGGGCGATGTTGCCGGGGAAGATGACGACGAAGAACGCAGCCACGATCGTCCCGACGATCACCCGGTGACGGGGAAGCCCGATGAGGGCAGCTCCGAGCGCGATCTCGACGATTCCCGAGGCGACCACAACGATGTCCTCGTCGATCGGGAACCAGCCGGGCACCTGCGCCCGGAACTCCGTGCGTTGGGTGGTGAGGTGCCCGACCCCGGCGAAGATCAGGGCCCCACCGAGGAGCCATCGCAGCACCACACGGCGACCGACGCCGTGAGTTCGTCGTGAGGTGTCGGACACGGTGCGATGGTACGCGCTCGATTACGTAGCGAGCAGCAGAGCTCGGATGAAATCACATCGCGAGGAGCCGCGCCAGGATCGCCGTGACGTGGTTGATCTCGGTTTCTCCCACCGCGCCGATGAGGTGGACCAGTCGTTCGGTGGAGATCGATTTCACGTCCTCGCACTTGGCGTAGGAGACCACATCGAGCCCACCGTCTGGTTCGATCTCGACATGCGACGGGAGCCGGCGATGCGTCGACGTGAGCGGAACCACGATGACCAGGCCAGATGGCCCAATGTTCATCAGGTCATCGGAAACGATCACTGCCGGACGTCGCCCGGCTTGCTCTCGTCCGATCGGGGTTCCGAAATCGACGAGCCAGATGTCGCCGCGTCTCGGCCGAAGCGTCGCGATCATCCTGCGTCGCCGAGCACTCCCGACTCCAGCGTTCGCTCGGCGAGCACCTCGGCCCACGCCTCGCTGTCGTTTGCGAGCTCTGCGTACCGATGATTGAACTGCTCGAAGAACCGGCGGCGCTCGAGCGCATCGAGCGCATCGTCGACGATCGCCGTCATCGGCCGATCATCCAGTTCCGCCAGACGTGCGATTCGGCGCCTGGCGTCGTCGTTGACACGAATCGTGGTGCTCACACCGGAGATGTTAACGATCCTGTCGACACTTGTGTTGGCTGCTCGCGCGTCGCGGCTGCTGAACCCGAAGCCGGTACCTCAGTAGTTGACGACCGTGCCCATGTTGACGAGTCGGGCGAGGTGTGGCGCGTGCACGACCCGATCGACCGCCTCCACCGCTGTGCAGCTGGTCGTCACCATCTCACGGGCCAGCGCTGCGACCACCACGGGCGCCGCGAACGACGTGCCGCTCCACGTGGCCCACTCGTTGAAGTCGTCGGAGTCGATCCCGTTGATGCGCGGCAGATCGCCGTCGAACCAGGCGAAGAACGAGCTCACCAGGTCGGTGCCGGGCGCACACGCATCGACCCAGGGGCCGTAGTTCGACCACTCGGCCGGCCCGGCCGGGCCGAGACCGGCCACCCCGATCACCGACGGCAGTGCCGCCGGATACTGCTCGACGCACGACCCTTCGTTTCCCGCAGCGGCGACGAAAACGACGTCGTCGAGTTCGTGATACAGCTTGATCAGGAGCTCGAACAGGATGCCCCGCCCGGTCCCGCCGAAGGAGAAGTTGACGATCTTGGGCCTGACGGACCCCATCAGGATCCAGAGCGAAACAGCGAGCTCGAAGGTGCTGACGTCACCCTCCGGCTCGAAGACGCGTTCGACCCGGATCTCACAGCCCGGGGTGAGCTGCTCGATGATCCCGGCGATGAACGTGCCGTGCCCGGCGACGGGGTCGAGGTAATTGTCGGCGGGATGCGGGCCCATCGGCCGCGACGGCAGGTCGAGCGGACCGGAGATCCGCTGCATCGAGTCGAGGTCGGTCCCGAGCAGAGCCGGCCGATAACCCGCTGTGTTGTTCCAACCGCCGGCAAGTCCACTGTCGAGCACACCGATCACCACGCCGTTCGACGGTTGCCCGAGCGGGTGGGCCGGTCGGAGCGGCAGCGCCCGAAACGGCGCCGGCATCACCGAACTCGTCGGAGGCCTCCCGGTCGCGACGACGTTCAACTCCTCCGCATTGGCACGCCACGGATTCGCCCGCCACGGATTGGCGCGCCAGGGGTTCGCCCGCCACGGGTTCGCCCG
>DASQFE010000376.1:0-8728 GCA_035633295.1 Ilumatobacteraceae bacterium
GACCGCCTTCGTGCCCGCCGCCGTGGTCGGCCTCCTGCTTGGCGACACCATCAAAGCGGAGCTCTTCGGACCCTGGCCGGTCGTGGCTGCCTGGATGGCCGGGGGCCTCTTCCTCGTCTGGTGGAACCCACGACCCGGGCCGACTGAACTCACGGCATTCACCGCCCGCAACGCAGTCATCATCGGCGTTGCGCAGATCTTGGCGCTGTGGCCTGGCATGAGTCGAAGCCTCGTGACCATCGCAGCGGCGCTCGCAATTGGCGCGAGTATGGCTGCGGCCGTCGAGTTCAGCTTTCTGCTCGGGCTCGCCACGCTCTCGGCCGCCACGTTCTACGACCTTGCCAAGGACGGCCAGACGATCCTCGACGAGTACGGCTGGCGTACTCCCCTGCTTGGCGGCATCGTGGCGTTCATCACAGCAGCAATCGCCGTGCGGTGGTTGGTGACGTTCCTGCGGACGCGGCCGCTCTCGGTCTTCGGGTGGTATCGCATCGGAATCGCCATCGCCACGGCTGCCATGATCGTCTCCGGGGTCATCTGATGCGGCTCGAGGACATCGGCGAACAAGACGGTTGGCGGTGCTGGTTGTGCGATGAGCCTGTCGACCCTGACAGGTCGGTGAACGACCCGCGAGGCCCGAGCATCGACAGTCGTACGACCGAACGCAAGGCGAAAGCGAAGGGCAAAGGCGGCGGCAAAGGGCACGGCACCGGGCAGGAACGCCTCGCCCATCGGTCGTGCAATACCGGCAAGGGAAGCACGAAGCCGGTCATCGAGTGGCCGGCGGAGCTGTTCGTCGCTGACCCCGCCGTGATTCTCACGACCGTCGATCGCCTCCAACGCAAGGGTGGGCGAGAGATCGTTGGGCGCTGCCTCGAGCGCACCGACGCCACGAATGCTGCATCGTGGATCGTCGATCGCATCTCCCGATTGGAGCCGGATCTCGCCGTCAGCGCCGATATCGAATCCGGCGGTGGCCAGTTCCTCGTGATCCTTCGGGTCGAGAACTGATCGACGAGATGTCGTCACATCATGAGTTCATCGTGCGACCCGAGTCCACGCAGGACCATGACGCGATCAACGCTGTGGTCACTGCCGCGTTCGGCTCACCATCCGAGGCGAGGCTCGTCGAAGCCATCCGTGCGTCCGCGGAGTACATCGCCGAACTGGCGCTGGTGGCGATACTCGATGACGCCGTGGTCGGGCACGTGATGGTCAGTCGCTGCGCGCTTCACAATCACGACGCCACAGTCCCGATCGTCATGCTCTCACCGCTCGCCGTCGATCCGATGCACCACGGCCAGGGCGTCGGCGGGCTTCTCGTCACAACCGTCACAGCGCTCGCAGACGCTCGCGGTGAACCGATCGTCGTGCTCGAGGGCGACCCGCGCTACTACTCCCGATTCGGCTTCAAGCCGGCGGCGAGTCACGGAATCGAGCTTCCGCTGCCGGACTGGGCCCCAGCCGCAGCGGCCCAAGTGATGCGTCTCACGAACGACGACCCGAACCTTCGGGGTACCGTCGTCTATCCGGCGTCGTTCGACGGACTGGCTGACTGAAGCTCAGCTCGATCTACACTTCGGCCATCGCGAGGGAGTGGGTGCCGAGCAGATGACACAGCAGGAGATTCCCGAGGGCACCGTCACCGTCTTGTTCACCGACCTGGTCGAATCGACCCGCCTCAACCAGGCGCTCGGCGATGACGCTGCCCGCCAGATCGGACGCCAGGTCGAGGAGATGGCACGAGCTGCAGTCGCATCGAACCGAGGAGCACTCATCAAAGAGATGGGTGATGGGCTGATGGCCGCGTTCGCTTCGGCCCGACGGGCGATAGCGGCCGCCCGCGAGATGCAGGTTCAGATGCGTCACCTCCATCGCAACGGACTCGATGCGTCGGTCGAAATGAGGATCGGTCTCCACACCGGTGAGGTCATCGACGAGGACGGTGACCTCCACGGCGAGACTGTCATCATCGCCAAACGCATCGAGGGCCTCGCTCCCCCGGGCGGCATCCTCGCATCCGAGACCGTGCACGGCGTGCTCGGCACGGCTCGCGACGAGCTGATCGATCAAGGCGCCGCCGACCTCAAGGGCATCGACGCCGAGTGGCGGCTCTACCTCGTGCCGCTGCCGGATGAGGAGGACATCGAGTCGGCCCTCGCCGACAACGAGCCGAGCCCGTACGTCGGACGGGTGACCGAGCGCGAACGCCTCCGAACGATGGTGGAGGCTGCCTTCGCCGGGCGTGGGGGCATGGTGCTCATCGGCGGCGCTCCGGGCGTCGGCAAGAGCCGCCTCGCTCGCGAAGCAGCATCGATGGCCGAGCGGCTCGGCATGGCGGTCTACACCGGTAACTGTCTCGACATGGAGTCGCCGCCGCCGTACCAACCGACGATCGATCATCTCGAACAGGCCGCCCGAGGCGCATCGCCGGAGGGCTTCCGAACTGCGCTCGGCGTCAACGCGCCAGAGATCGCCAAGCTGCTGCCCTCGCTCCGTCAGCGCTACGACGACATCCCAGCGGCGCCTGACCTCACCCCGGAGCAAGAACGTCGCTACATGCTCCACGGAGTCGGCGAGTTCATCGAGCGGGCGGCCGACAACCAGCCAATGGTGCTCACGTTCGAGGACCTCCATTGGGCCGATGAGTCGACGCTGTTGCTCTTGCGTCACCTCGGAGGTCTCGCCGGAAGTATCCCGGTGCTCGTCATCGGCACCTTCCGCGACGACGAGCTGGAACCTGGACGACCGCTCACGACGGCCATCGGACCACTGTTTCGCGACGTCGGCGCCGTCGACCTTCGGCCACGTTTGCTGTCAGTCGACGAGGTCCGCACCTTGCTCACCGCCCGCGCCGGGAGTGACGCTCCGCCCGAACTCGTCAAGCTGGTGTACTCCGAGACGCAGGGCAACCCGTTCTTCACCGAAGAACTGTTCCGTCACCTGCGCGACAGCGGACGGATCTTCGACGCTGACGGCACGTGGCGGTCGGGCTTCGAAATCGGCGACACCGAGGTGCCGCAGGGGGTCCGGCTCGTCATCGGACGTCGCCTCGACCAACTGGGGCCGGAGCATCGCAAAATGCTGGCCTCGGCGGCCGTGATCGGCCGGACGTTCACGTTCAACGCGCTCGCCGCCATCTCCAGCGCCGACGAGGACGACCTCTTCGACGCGCTCGAGGCAGCTGAGCGCAGCCACGTCATCGAGGAGCTCCCCGCCGATCATCCGGCCGACTATCTCTTCGTACAGGAGCAGATCCGCCAAACGCTCGTCGGAGAGCTCTCGCTCGCCCGCCGACAGAGAATCCATCTCCGGATCGCGGACGCCATGGAACAGCTCGGCACCGGGTCGCCGGCCGAACTCGCTCATCACCTGCAGTCTGCAGGATCGTCGGCGCCCACCGAGCGCACCGTGGATGCGCTCGTCGCGGCGGCGGCGCAGAACATGAACGCGCTCGCGTTCGAAGACGCGCTCCGCCAGCTCGACACTGCCGTGTCGCTCATCGGTGACGGCGACGGCCGATTCGATCTCCGACGCACGCAGGCGAGAGCGCTACGCGGCGCCGGTCGTGTGGACGAGGCACTTGCGGTGCTGGACGACGAGCTGCGTCGTACATCCGACCGACAAGAGCAGGTCGCCCTTCGCCTCCAGCGCGTGAGCCTCCTGAACGACCAGTACCGAGCGGCCGAGGGGCTGGCCGACGTCGATTGGCTCGTGACGGCGGCGACCGACGACCCGTCGCTCGAGGTCGATGTACAGCTGACACGCGGCCGCGCCTACTACATCATGTCGCTCGACAACCCAGGGACCGCCGAGGTGTCGCGAGACGCGTACGAGTCGGCCTATGCAGCCGCGCAGGCGCGGGGCGACAAAGCAAACATGGCCCGTGCGCTCCTGCCGACCACCTGGTTCACCGACTACTGGATCGAGTACCGACCCATCGCAGTTGCGAACATCGTCGAGGCTTTGAGCCTGGCCGAGGAGATCGACGACGAGGATCTCATCCTCGATGCACTCATGGCGTCGCTGCGCACCCAGACTGGCCGCAACCCGATCGAGGCCGCCGAGGAGCTGATGGAGCGGCTCGAACGACGCCGTGATCCAGTGAAGCTCAATGCCCAGTGCTTCTGGATGATGTGGCAATACCTGAATGCCGGGCGGTTCGATGACGCAGTCGCCACCTGTGACCGCGGTATCCAACTGGCGGACCTGATCGGGTCTGCTCCCGTTCAATACGGGTCGATCAAGGCCATTGCACTGACCGAGGCCGGCCGGTACGACGAAGTGCAAGCAGCGATCGATCAAGAGGTGACCGACGACGACCACCCGTTCGGTCAGGCAATGGCGTCGCTCGCACGTTCCGCGCTGCTCACTCGATTGTGTGCCTGGGGACCGGCAGCCGAATCGTTGACCGAGACACTCGCATGGGCAGACCAGCTGAATCGAGTGTGGATGCAGTTCTGGGCCGGCTCGTCGATGGCTGCAGTTCGCGAGCACTGCCGGGTCGAATCGGTCGGCGAGGTCCCGGACCCCGAGTTACTGCCATCGTTCGGCGAGTGGTCGGTCGGACTCACTGCCGCACAGGTGGCCCTCGCACAGGGCGACTTCACTCGGGCGGTCGACCTCGCGTTGCCGTTGTGCCCGCAACCCTCGTACCCGACGCCGAACGCAGACCACGTGCGCTCCCTCGACGCGATGGCGCAGGCTCATCTCGCCCTCGGTGATCACGATGCCGCACTCGTCGCAGCCTCACATGGCCTGGGCCTGGCTGAGACGATGGGCTTCGGAGCGCTCATCTGGCGATTGCGACACGTGCGAGCGCTGGCGCTCGAATCGCTCGGTCGTGGCGACGAGGCTGCGCCCGAGTCGGCGTTAGCCGGAACAGAGTTCCGAGTGCTCGCCCAGCGGATTGCGGACCCAGATCTGCGGGCGTGGTTCGAGCGCCAACCGTTGGCCCCGTCGAGCTGAGCGTCGACCGGTATGGCGGTCAGCTGAGGTCACGGGTGATCTCGCCGAGCAGCCGCCAGAACCCGGTCAACCGGGGATCGTCCCCCCACGCTTCACCGATCATCAGTTGATTCTGTGCGAATCCGCAGCTGATGCCGCTGTGTGGGTCCATGGTCAGAAACGACCCGCCATAGCCACCCCAGTGGATCGTGGAGGGCGTGGGGGCCGGAAACTCCGGACTGTCGAGCCCGAACCCGAGCCCGTAACGAGCCCACCCGAGCACCTCGTCCTCGGCGTAGCTCTGTTCAGTCGCCGCCTGATCGATGGTTGCCCTGCTGAGGTACCTGCGTCCGTCGAGCTCACCGTTCATGGCGACAACAGATCCGATACGAGCGAGGGCTCGTGCGTTGGTGATTCCACTTCCAGCAGGCAGGACGATCGGGAGGAACTGCGGGTCAATCCATTCGTCCAGCGACTCGAATTCGCCCATCACCGCAGCGCCCATGGGCGAGTCGATGATGGGCTCTTGTTCGGCCGGCCACAGCGCTGCAACGCGAGCGGCCTCGTCGGTCGACAGCCCGAAGTGGAAATCGGCTCCGAGTGGCTCGGCGATCTCCCGACGGAAGTACTCCTCGAATGCGACACCACCGAGACGACGTACCAACTCACCAAGGAGAAAGCCAAAGGTGTGCGGGTGGTAGCAAGCGATCGTGCCTGGCTCGTACCAGAGCGGGGCGTCCTCGATGATGCTGACCACACGGTCCCAGTCGGCCACGTCGTCGAAGGTCACGGAACGACCGAAGCCCGGTAGGCCAGATCGATGCACGAGCACCTGGCGGGCGGTGATCGCCTCCTTGCCCTGCTTCGCGAACTCCGGCCAGTACTGGGCGATCGGCGCGTCGAGGTCGAGGAGTCCACGGTCGACCAGCATCAAGGTCGTGATCATCACCATGACCTTGGACGTCGAAAAGACCCGGACGACGGTGTCTGTCTCCCACGACTGGGAGAGTTCGTAGTCCCGAGTGCCGCCCCACAGATCGACGACGAACTCACCCCCGAGAGTGACCGCGAGTGAGGCGCCCTTGTCGAGGCCGCTGTCGAGATTGGCCCGAAACGCATCTTCGAGTGGCCGGAATCGTTCGTCGCAGAATCCCTCTACCTCGGCCATCAGCCCTCCCCTCCGGCACAGTAGCTCGCTGCCGAACGGCTTTGGTGTCCCACAGCGTGACGACCCCTGGCGTCCTGTCGCTTCATGTGGCACTCTTCTGGCTGGGGAGTGGACACAAATGTCAATCGAAGCCGTCGACGCGGAGAGCCTGGGGATGTCGAGCGAGCGGATCGGGTGGGCGCGCGACCTCGTTGCGAACCATGTGGCGAGCGGGCGGTCGCCATCGGCGGTGGCGGTCGTCCTGCGTCGGGGTCAGCCGGTGCTCGCTGAGGCATTCGGGGTTCGTGGGCCGCACGGTGAGCCGCTCGACATCGACGACGTGTGGCCGATCGCGTCGGCGGGCAAGCCGATCACCGCCGCCGTGGCCATGACACTCGTCGAGGAGGGCCGGATCGGCATCAACCAACCGGTCGTCGACTACATCGCCGAGTTGAACCGCCCGGAGGATGCCGACGTTCTCGTTCACCACCTCCTCACCCACTCGGCCGGGTGGGAGGCGGCGCAGCGCGGACACGACGGCCGCCTGGAGGCGTTTCTGGGATCGGGTCAGATGACCGCGCCACCCCCCGACCGTGACTTCATCACCCACCTCTTCCTGTCGCTGGCGCTCGACCCCGTCAGGGTGGCGGCTCCCGGAGTCGAGATGCAGTACGACAACAACACGTACGAACTGCTCGCCGAGATCGTCCGACGCGAGACGGGCGGGACCCTCGACGCGGCGATGCGCTCACGAATCTTCGGGCCCCTCGGGATGACACGGAGTGGAGGTATCGTCGACGACGGGCTGCGGCCACACCTGGTGACACGTGCCGCCGGTCTGCCGTTCGGGCCTGATGCGCCGGTCGCGTTCGAGGGCGAGCTCTGGGAGAGCTCCGACTCAGGTGCGGCCGCTGTGCACACATCGGCACCGGATCTGGCGACGTTCGGGCAGATGATCCTTGATGGCGGCATGCTCGGGGACGCCCGGGTGCTCGCACCGTCGACGGTGACCTCCATGGTCACGAACCAGATCCCGGGCGTGCCGGCCCAGTTCCACGCCGGCACGATTCCGGAGGCGAACTGGGGGTACGGCTTCACGGTCGTCCAGGAGCAGCGGTTCGCCTACTTCGCCGGCGGTCTCGTTCCGCTCGGCAGTGTGCTGCATCCCGGTGCGGGAGGCATCAACTACTGGATCGACTTCGCCAACGAGATCGTCGGCGTGTTCTTCGAGGTGATCACCGAGATCGACGAGTTCCTCACTCCTGTCTCGGGCGTCGGGCACCGCTTCGCGGATGTCATCGTCGGGGCGGTGGCCGAGTGACCTTCTCGATGGAACTCCACGATCCGACCGAACTGGGCATGTCCGCCGCCCGTCTCGCCGATGCGGCCGCCTTGATGGACCGCCAGTACGCGGAAGGCCTCACCCCGATGGCGGTGGCCCTCGTGGCGCGCCACGGCAAGGTCGTCTTCACCCATGCGGTCGGCGACGCCCGCCCGGGTGGTCCGCCGGTCACGATCGAATCGGTCTTCCCGCTGGCATCACAGACCAAGCCGATGACCGCAGCAGTGATCATGGCACTCGCCGAGCGCGGCATGATCGGCCTCACCGAGTCGGCATCGCAGACGCTTCCCGAGCTTGCCGATGACCACCGCGATGTCATGGTGTTCCACCTGCTGACCCACACCTCCGGCTGGTGCGAGGACGACCACGTCGCTGCCAGGGAATCAAAGCTCGACGAGGCCATCGCGACGATTCCGGAGGGCACCGATGCGCTCACCCACATCCTGCTGTGGCCGGGCTGGGACGTGCCCCGCCGCCTCGAGGTCGGCGAACGAATGCAGTACTGCAACTTCAACTACTCGCTGCTCGGCGAGATCGTCAGACGGGTCACGGGCGACACGCTCGACGCGGCGATGCGCCGGTACCTGTTCGAGCCGATCGGGATGCCGAGCAGCGCGATGATCGTGGGCGACG
Source organism: Ilumatobacteraceae bacterium (assembly GCA_035633295.1). GTDB lineage: Bacteria > Actinomycetota > Acidimicrobiia > Acidimicrobiales > Ilumatobacteraceae > Sva-07. The sequence goes on from DASQFE010000376.1 coordinate 8,070, forward strand.
ACCTCCAACCTCGTGTCATCCAACGACCGCCGGGGATCCCGGCCGGACCCGACCACGAAGGAACCGTGCTGCCGTTCTACGACCCGCTGTGGATGGCATCCGACGACGGGGCCACTGGCGTCCACGCCTCGGCGCCCGATCTGGCACGGTTCTGGCAGGTCTTCATCGACGGTGGGATGGTCGGCGACACCCGGGTGCTGAGCCGGGAGGCCGTGCGGGTGATGACCACCAATCAGATTCCGGGGATCGCCGTGGACTTGGTTGGTCTGTCTCGGGCCGAGGCGTCATGGGGCTACGGCTTCGGAGTGACCGGGAACGAAGCATGGACTCGCTTCGGAGGCGGGACGTCGAACCCGAGCAGCTTCCGTCACGGTGGCGCCGGTGGCATCGACGGATGGGTCGATCCGGAGACCGGAATCGTCGCGGTGTACATCGAGGTGCTCACCGATACGACACCCGAGGGGTTACCAATCAGTTGGGCGGCTCACCGGTTCCAGGACGTCGTGAACGCGTCCGTGCTCACCAACTGACTACCGATTGCGCTGACGGGCAGCTTCGAACACGATCACGGTCGTGGCCATCGCGACGTTGAGCGATTCGCTGCGGCCGCGATGTGGGATCGTGATCCATGACCGCACGGGGCCGACGAGGTCATTCCA
>DASQFE010000377.1:0-5479 GCA_035633295.1 Ilumatobacteraceae bacterium
CACGCGCTCGCACGGTTTGAACGGCGGCCGCGGGTTGGTGACGGGCGACGTGATCCGCGCCGATGGGCTGCACGCTGCGACCATCGCCCAGGAGGTGCTGGTGCGCCGGGTTCGGGAGATGAATCCGCCAACGTGACCTTCGGCGGTCGCGGAGTCACCCGACGTACGCGCATCTAGCCTGTCGGGCGTGATTGTGCGGACCCGACTCGTAGCGCTCGCGGCCTCGTTGGCCGCTCCGCTCGGGTTGCTCGCGATCACGTCGACATCGACGACGGCGGCACCGACGATCGAGCGGATCGTGACGCTGGGCGACTCCTACAGCTCGGGGACCGGCATCCATCGCAACGCGTCGGACTACGACGACCACGGCCCCCGTGCGCAGACCTTCGCTCCGTCGACCCGCATCGGCAACAGCGACTGCAGCCGAGAGCTCGACGAGACACCGGGCCCGCAGCTCGCTGCCACGCTCGGCGCCGACTCGGTGTTCGTTGCCTGTGCAGGCGCGGTGATCGCCGACATCGCCAACCAGGTCGAAGCGGCCGACATCCCCGACGATGGTGCGGGCACGGTCGTGACGATGACGATCGGCGGCAACGACCTGCGGACCGTACGCGGCGAGAACTGGCCCGACACGCTTGTTCGCTGCATCACCTCTGCTGGTTGCGACGGCTCGGACAAGAACCAGATCGCCAACCTCGAGCAGATGCGCTCCGACTTGACCGCCGCCTACACGGCCATCGGCGACCAGTACCCCGACATCTCCGTGCGGATCCTCGGCTATCCGCGCCTCATGCAGAGCGATCGGTGGTGCGAGGGCGTCACGGGCTTCGGTCGTGGCGAAGCCGACTGGGTCGACGACCAGGTCGATCGGCTCAATGCGATGATTGCCACGGCGGTCCGCTCGGCTGCTGATGAAACCGGTGCCGACCTTGCGTTCGTGTCGGTGGTCGAACAGTTCGACAACCACGGCGCCTGCCGGTTCTGGCAACGCGATCGCTACATCAACGACGCGGTGTTCGGCGAGACGCTCTCGCGCAGCATGACTGCAGGCGGTGAGGTGCGCGAGCACTGGGACGACGGACCGCTGACCATCAGCGGCGCATCCTTCCATCCGAGCACCAAGGGCTACGACGCATACCTCGATGCGCTGTCGGCCAGCGTGAGCGATCTGGCCGTTGCAATCCCCTCCCGCTGAGCCGCGTGCTCGGTAGACAGCCCTGAGACGGTTGTGGGCGGTATACCACGGAGAGTATGAGAATCAGCCGAATCTTGACACTCTAGTCATTGCTATATCACGTAGAGTGTCATTGAGGAAGTAGAAGTTGAGGCTTGCTCAGCTTCCTTCACTGCTCAATGAGACGAAATGGAGGCGGCAATGAACTCCCACCGAAAAGACGATCGAGTCGGGATCTTGAAGAGGGTGATCGTTGGCGGGGCCTTGGCAGCGGTGGCGTTGTCCGGGACGCTCGCCTTCGCGTCTGCCGGGGCCACGGCTCTCGGCGGGCGCACCACAATCGTGGCGCCAGAGGTCTGCTACGAGAGGGTGCCGACTACCGAGTACCAGTTCGTGCGTCCCACCTTCACCACGCAGTACCGCTGGGACATCCAGACGCGAACCGAGAAGTTTGAGTACAAGTACGTCAAGGAGACCCGTGAGCGGAGGCGTGGTAGTGCTGAGGCTGCGTGGGGCGATTGGTCGGCCTGGACCATTTGGAACAACGGCAGCACGACGCGCTGGGAAGCCGATGGGTACACGAATGAAGGTGACCACGACGGCAACGGCGACAACGGCACCTTTGACCGCGATTACCGCTACGTCAAGGTCGTGCCGAACTTGACCCGCTCGTACAACCCGAAGCAGTACACGGCGTGGACCTCGGCAGGGTCAACGCCGTGGGGAACCAGTTCCACGCCGCCTGCCAACACCGAGACGACCCAGTACGTGAACAAGCAGACCGACCCCAACGTGGCGGGACCGCCCGAATTCAGCGGTTGGCTGACGACGAACACACCGCCCGCAGGTGCTGGGTGGGTTCCCGCCACTCCTGCAACTCGTCCGGGCCCGGACAAGCAGGGCGAGCGCATCGCGTGCCCACCGCCTGTAACACCTGAGCCGACGTACACGGAATGGGTCGATGGTGCGTACAAGTGCGACGACACCACGGTCACGCAGACCCGTACGAAGACGGTCTACGGATGGACGCTTGCGGCCAATGGGTACGACTGGGTCGCTTCGGAGCCGGTCGTGACGACGGAGACTCAGACACGCGCTCTCACCGCTGCCGAGATCACCGTCTGCCCGACCGTGCCTCGGACGATTGACGTGTCTGCCTTCGCGCCGGTCTGCGTCAAGGATGCTCCGTTCATCAAGTACGCCATCGTCCCCAACGGCTTCACGCCCAAAGGTGGCGCAACGCTCAGGATCTTCGCCGCCAATGGCACGCTGATCGAGACACGGGAGGTCACGGACCTGACGGGCACGTTGATCTGGCCTGGCGCCAGCGTCGACGCCAACGGTGTTGCTACCGACTGGCCGGGTTGGAAGCTCGCTGACGACGGAGTGTCGTGGATCGAGGATTCGAGCGATGCCTTCTTCCGAGAGCAACTGACCATCGAGGTCACCGTCAACCCGACGGCCACTGCGAAGGTCAGCTACCCGCCTGCGACTGACGCTTGCGCCGGCCCGAAGGTTGTGCCGCCGACCACGGTGCAGGTTGTGCCGCCGACCACGGTGCAGGTTGCGGCGCAGGCGCCGGCCACGACTCAACTTCCGGTGGCTGAAGTACCTGCTGGGGGCCTGCCGGCGACCGGTGGCTCGTCGTGGGCCTCGGCGCTCATTGCGCTGGTTGCACTGCTCGGCGGGGCCGGGCTCGTGCGACTGAGCCGTCGTCCGACCAACTGAACACAACGAATCTGATTGCTGGGCGGCACCTGTGACGGGTGCCGCCCAGCGGTGTGAGTGAGTGCTCACTCAGTTAGGGTCGGCGAGATGCCGACGACTACCAGCGCCCCGACGTCGAAGCGGGCCTCGGCGCTTCCTCCCGAGCAACGGCGTGCGGCGATCATCGAAGCAGTGCGTCCCTTGCTCGCCGAGCACGGCGAGGCAATCACCACCAAGCAGATCGCCTGCGCAGCGGGCATCGCCGAGGGCACGATCTTCGGCGTCTTCGCCGACAAGGACGAGTTGCTCGACGCCACGCTCGAGGCAGCACTCGATCAGGAACCGTTCGAGAGCGCCCTGCGGGCCATCGACGTTGCGCTGCCCTTCGAGATCCAACTCGTCGAGGCCACAGCGCTGATCCAGCGGCGCGTGGTCGACGTCTGGACGCTCCTGTCGCACCTCGGCCCGAAACGACATCAACATGTGGGTCGTCCGATGACCGACAGCCCGGCACTCACGGCGATCTTTGCGGCACATCCCGAGCGCATCCGCGTCGAACCCGCCGAAGCGGCCCGGCTCCTGCGGGCCCTCACCCTCTCACTCACCCACCCGATGATCGCCGCAGAAGCATCCGATGCATCCGACATCGTGAACACCGTGCTGCACGGCGTCGGAACAGGCAGACGCCCATGAAACTCTGGCGCCTCCTCAAGAGCCACCTCGGCCCGTACAGCAAGCTGCTGCTCACCGTCGTTGTCCTCCAGGCGATTTCCACGTTCGCAGCACTCACGCTGCCGACCATCAATGCGCTGCTCATCGACAACGGAGTGCTGCAGGGCGACAACGACTACATCTTGAAGATGGGCGCTGTGATGCTGTTCTTCTCGCTCGTGCAGATCGTGTTCGCATCGGCGGCCGTGTGGTTCGGCGCCCGAGTGGCGATGGGGTTCGGCCGTGACATCCGCCGCGAGTTGTTCCACACGGTGACCGGTTTCTCGGCTCGCGAGGTCGGACAGTTCGGCGCGCCGTCGCTGATCACCCGCACCACCAACGACGTCACCCAGATCCAAACCCTCGTGGTGCTCGCCACCACCATGATGATTGCAGCGCCGCTGACGATGATCATCGGGATCTTCTTCGCCGTGCGCGAAGACGTCGGTCTGTCGGTCATCCTGCTGTTCGCGATCCCGGCGGCGGTGATCATTCTCGGATCGATCGTGTTCCGGATGGTCCCTTCGTTCCAGGCGATGCAGGGCCGCGTGGATCGGGTCAACCTGGTGCTGCGCGAACAGATCAGCGGAATACGAGTCGTGCGAGCGTTCGTGCGCGAACCCCAGGAGGTCGAGCGGTTCGCGCAGGCCAACGACGAACTCACCCAGACCGCGCTGCGCGCCAGTCGGCTGCAGGCCGCCACGTTCCCGACGGTGATGCTGATCATCAACATCTCCAGCGTCGCGGTGATCTGGATCGGCGGCAACGAGGTCGCCGCGGGCCAGATCGAGGTCGGAACGCTCGTTGCCTACCTGAGCTACCTCATCCAGATCCTGTTCGCCGTTGTCATGGTCACGTTCATGGTGTCGATGATCCCTCGGGCCGCCGTTGCGGCAGATCGCGTTTCGGAAGTGTTGGACACGCCGTCGACGGTTCGTCAGCCCGAGAACCCCGTCACGTCGGTCACCGAGCGGGGCACGCTCGAGTTCCGCGACGTCGGGTTCGCGTACCCCGGTGCCGATCGGCCGGTGCTGTGCAATCTGTCGTTCCGGGTCGAAGCGGGCACCACCACCGCGATCATCGGCAGTACCGGATCGGGCAAGACGACGCTCGTGAATCTGGTGTCGCGCCTGTCCGATGTCACCGAGGGCGCCGTGCTCGTTGACGGCGTGGACGTGCGTGAGCTCGATCTCGACCTGCTCTGGGGCAGGGTCGGCTTCGTCCCCCAGAAGCCGTTTCTGTTCTCGGGCACCGTTGCATCCAACCTTCGTTACGGACGCCCCGACGCCGGCGACGCCGACCTCTGGGAGGCGCTCGAGGTCGCCCAGGCGACCGACTTCGTCCAATCGATGCCCGACGGGATCGACAGCCCGATCACGCAGGGTGGCACCAACGTGTCGGGCGGCCAGCGCCAGCGACTGTGTATTGCCCGCGCCCTCGTCGTGCGCCCGGAGATCTACGTGTTCGACGACTCGTTCTCGGCACTCGACCTGGCTACCGATGCCCGCTTGCGTGCTGCGCTGAAGCCGCACACCGCTGATGCGGGCGTATTGATCATCGCCCAACGCGTGTCGACGATCATCGACGCTGATCAGATCCTCGTGCTCGAAGACGGCGAGATCATCGGCCGGGGCCATCATTCCGAACTGTTGGAGTCGTGCCCCACCTACGCCGAGATCGTCGAATCCCAGATCGGCCAGGGGGCCGTGGCATGAGCACCAACGGCACCAACGGCACCAACGGCAACAACGGCACGGGCGAAACGCCGGCGTCAGATCCCGCGTCGTCGCACGACGACAAGAAGCTGTTGTTGACAGCGGGGACCGAGGCGCGGCGCAACAGCATCGGCCCGGGCGGAGGCCTCGGCATCCCGGTGGAGCGAAGCGA
>DASQFE010000378.1:0-6105 GCA_035633295.1 Ilumatobacteraceae bacterium
TGTCGCCTGAACGCCAGTGCGGGCCGACCCGTTGACTACAGCTGCTTCGATCCATTCCCCCGCGACTTCGTCCGCAATGGGATCGAGGGCATGAACTCATTCGAACCCGTGAGTGCGACGGACGTTCCCCAGGAACGGTTCGACGCGTTGTCTGCCGGTGACATCGTCTTCGTCGACACGACCCATACCGTCAAGGTCGCGAGCGAAGTCAACCGATTGATGCTCGAGGTCTTCCCGAGGCTGGCGCCCGGCGTGCTCATCCACGTGCACGACATCTTCCTGCCGTACGAATATCCGCGCGAGTTCTTCCAAAGCCAGTGCTACTGGCAGGAGCAGTATCTGCTGCAGGCTCTGCTGACCGAGAACCCGAACCTCGAGGTTCTTCTTCCCGTCGCCGCCATGTGTCGCGACCGACCGGAACTCGTCAGCGCCCTGATGCCGTGGCACCGAGCTCCGTCCGGCCCTGGGGCGTTCTGGATTCGGCGTACCTTGCCGGTGCAGCCCTCGGGCGGATGATCGGCGATGTCTCATCCGCGCCAATCATGCGGCGGTCCAATGCTCTACGAAAGGGTGTGAGTCGCGCCATGGCGTCGGTACCGCCCATCGAAGAGGGCACGTTCGTCACGGGTGGCACGCATGCCGACGTTGCGGCCGTGGTCGTTGCCTACAACAGTGCTCCCGACATCTCGGCGCTGATCGACGATCTGCGGCGAGCTGCTCACGATCGTCCGATTCGGCTGATCGTGGTGGACAACCAATCCTCCGACGACACCGTCGACGTCGTGCGCACACACGACGACGTCACGCTAGTCGAGTCGGGCGGAAACCTCGGGTACGCCGGCGGGATAAACGTCGGACTCGGCAGGGTGGAGAGTTGCGACTCCGTACTGATTCTCAACTCTGACCTGGGGCTGTCTCCCGACGCGGTCACGCGGTTGGTTGCCGCCTCCGATGCCGGCTGCATCGGCGCGGTCGTACCGCTGATCCTCGACGAGGACGGGACGACGTACCCTTCGCTGCGCCGCGAGCCGACGCTCACCCGTGCGTTGGGCGACGCGCTGTTCGGCAGCAGAGTGTGGCTCAGTCGACCTGAATGGCTATCCGAGATCGACTATCGCCCTTCGAGTTACGCCGAGCGGCACGACGTGGACTGGGCGACGGGAGCCGCGTTGTTGATTCCCGCTCCTGTCGCGCGCGAGATCGGCGAATGGAACGAGGAGTTCTTTCTGTATTCGGAGGAGACGGACTACTGCCGTCGGATTCGAGACAGTGGCCGCCACATTCGATTCGAGCCGTCGGCCGTCGTGAAGCATCGCCAGGGCGGATCCGGGACTTCGCCTGCGCTCGCATCCCTGATGGCGGTGAACCGTATCCGCTACGTGGACCGCCATCACGGGAAGGCCTACTCGGCGCTGTTCCGCGGGGTGGTCGCCCTCGGCGAGGCGTTGCGTTCCCGCGACGCGGTGAATCGTCGAACGCTCGGCGTCGTGTTAGACCGGCGGCGTTGGGAAGAGCTTCCGCGGGCCACGAAACCGATTCCAGCACAGCATTTTTCGGGGGCGCGCCAGCGTGGCGCAGTGATCGTTCCGGCGTACGATGAAGCGGCGGTGATCCGACGTACGCTCGCTCCGTTGAGTCAACTGGCGGTCGACGGACTCATCGAACTCGTGGTGGTGTGCAACGGCTGCACCGATGACACCGCAGACCTGGCCCGAAGCGTCCCTGGCGCGCGGGTCCTCGAGTTGGAGCAGGGGTCCAAACCAGGCGCACTCAATGCCGGCGATGCGGCGGCCACGCTGTGGCCGCGGCTCTACTTGGATGCGGACATTCAGATTTCGGCTGCAGCGGTGCTCGCGGTCCTCGAGCGACTGGACAGCGGCGACGTACTGGTTGCGCGGCCCGATTCCAGGTACGACTTCGAGGGTGCCACCGCACTGGTTCGCGGCTATTACCGTGCGCGGCAGCGGGTTCCGCAGCACAAGCTGGCGATGTGGGGTGCAGGGGCGTACGGGCTCAGCGAAGCCGGTCACCAACGATTCGGCCAGTTTCCGACGGTCACCGACGACGATCTGTACGTCGACACCCGGTTTGGCGCCGACGAGAAGGCGGTGGTGGCCGTCGAGCCGTCGGTGGTGAAGACGCCCACTGACACCAAGAACCTGCTTGCGATCCTGCGGCGCGGTCATCGGGGCGATACCGAGTTGGTCGCCCAGGGGCACCGCCCCGCCGCGCTGGGGAACACGGGCGTGGGCACTGCCGTCGCAGTGCTCCGCACGATCCGCGGTCCCTTCTCGGCTGTTGACGCGGCGGTTTACCTCGGCTTGGCGCTCGCGTCCCGTCGACGTTCGCGCGGTCCGTCCAGATGGGAGCGCGACGAGAGCAGCAGATCGAGCTAGTGCCTCAGACGCGACGCGACTAAGGCAGGCCGCAGCCTTCGCTGCCATCGATCTTGTACAAATGGACCGCATTGCCGTCGGCGAAGGCGTCGTGGAAGGTGTGGTTCGTGATCGGCACGGTCCGGTTCTCGTCAATGACTTCCGCAGAGTTGGCATTTCCGCATGACACGCTGACCGTCGCATCGAAGGGCTCGTTCTCGGCAGCGCCGACCATGACGTAATTGCTGTTCTCGTGGCGCTTGACGGCAATGTCGACCGGCCCGTCGGATCTGGCGTATCCGTCGAGGAACGGCGCGTTGAGAACCGGCGCCAGTCGAGTGATCTGTTGGTTGAGCGCCGTCAGCTCGGTGCGGATCGCATCTCCACACTGATCGCGGAGGAGGTTGTAGGAAGGGCAGGGGCCGCCAAAGTTGTGGGCGAAGTAGACAATCCCGCGGGCACCACCGATGAGGCTGCTCCACACGGCAGCGCGCACCTCCGTTGGCGTGATCGTGCCGCTCTCGTCCTCGGTGAAGGGGTGGCCCAACTCGACGAAGTTCCACACCGGCATCGCGGCGACGGGCTGGACCAGTGAGCGCACGTGCCTCGTGGTGAGTCCATAATTGGCCGCGAGCCGACAATCCGCGGGCGAGAGGTCGTCGTCGCCGTTGTGCTTGAGCACACCACCCTCTTTGGATTGACATATGTTGGGGTCGGTGAACCAGTAATTGTCTGCCGAGACGACGTCTTGGAACTCATTGACGAACCGTGACGCCTGCTCGGGGGTCTGCCAGAATGTCACGCCCTTGCCGTAGTTCGCAAAGGTCAAGATGTCCCTGGCGACTCTCTTGCGGAGTTCCGACATCACGGTATAACCGCATTTGGCATCCCCGGGTATGCAGGGACGGACCTGTGGATCTCCTGACCCGGCGCCCAGTTCGCCGGTCCAAGGCGCGTCGCCCGCACCTGCCCACATGTCGGCCTCGTCGGTGAGCAATTCACCGGCCGAATTGGGGCTTGGGGTATTCGGAAGCGTGAACATCCCACTGTCCTTGATCAACTGATCATTGCTGCCTTCCAGTGACAGGACATAGGTGTTGAGGCCGAGCGCTCGATCGGATGCGATTTCCTCCGGAGAATTCGATTGGGCTGCCCATACGCCAAGGGGAAAGAAGTCGGACGACGTGGGAAATGAGTCCTTGAAGGTGCCATAGAACTGGTCGCCACCGTCGACATTCCGCTGGGAGGGCCCAGTCGGTCGGAACGCCACGTCGACGTAGTAGTTCTTTCCATCGCTGGATTGCTCCGGGAGTCCATTCCCATCGGTGAACATCCCGTTGAGAGCGGTCAGCCACTCGTTCCTGACCTGTCGGCCGCCGGCGAACGTGCCAGGGTCGAAGGCATAGTGTCCCCGCGACGCGCGGTAGGACACCACGTATCTCCGGTCCGCTTCCACCGGCACGGGCTCGGTGAAGCGGACCTCCCGCCAGCCGCCCGCGCCAGGGGCAATTGGTGACGAAGCGATCTTCATTCCGTAGGAGGACCAGATCGTCGCTTCGGTTGCGCCCATGTCTTCGGGTCCCTGATAGAAACGCACGGCAGTGACGACACCGTCGCTGGCACTGACGAATTCCGTGCCGACCTCTACCGACCGATCATCTGGATCGCTGAGTACCGTCGGCGTGTGATCGCCGGACCAGATGGTCTGTTCCTTCGAATCGACGGGTGTCCGTTGCGGGGCGGCGCAAGACCCCAAGACCAGCAGCATCGCGAGCAATAACGGTATAAGACGAGCAGCTGTGCGCCTATTCGACATAATGGCTCGAGATTGAGGATGCGTTCCGCGCGTCGGGTAACGCAACCTTGAAATTCGACCACAGGAGTGCGAACGAGATCAACAAGATGAACGTCGCTTGTGAGAACGAAAAGAGGTCCATGGTGAAGCTGGAGGTCAATATGGCGACGAAGATCGCGCCGACCATGTACGCCTGATCGCGCTCCCGCGGCGTCGAAGCCGTGCGCAGCGCGGCGGATATGCCAAGGATTCCCCCACCGGCCAGCACGGCCAATGCCAACAGCCCGACGACGCCACCCTGGACGATTTGCTGAAGCCATTCGTTGTCGAGGAAGCCGTATTCGCTCGGCGCGGTCGAACCGAAGCCGAGGCCAAAGAGTGGATGACCCCGGAAGGTATCTCCAACGACGGCGTAATCGACGGCGCGCGCCAGAACGCTCGGGTCTTCCTCCGAATTGATGGTTTGTTGCCACAATGCGCTGGCCGCGCCAGGAAAGACGGCTAGATAGCCCAAGCCGGCGGCGACGCCGGTGACGATGGCAACGGCAATTTGGCGGACTTTGAAGTTCCACATGTACACGAAGAGCGCCGCCGCGAGGGCTACGAGACCGCTCCTCGATACGGCGGCGGGCAGTGCCAACAATGCAATGCCGCAGGCCAGCACGGCGAGCCAGCGGGTGGTCCGGCTGGCCGCATGGCGAGCAAAGTGAATGGTCAGCGGCACGGTCAACGCGGCTAGCACCGAGAACTCGATGGGGTGCGCAGACGTTCCGAAGACGCGCCTCACCCCGTGCCGCTCGGCGTAGGTAAGGTCTTCGGTGTTGACGACGAAACCTGGGGGTTGGAAGAGGTAGCGCAAGTCGACGTTGGTGGTCTGCAGTAGCCCAACCACGCAGGCGAAGGTGAGGCCAATTGCCATGGCCCCTAGCAAGATTGAACGTTGCCGCGTGGTCTTGATCTGCCGAAGTGCGAAGAGCGCAATGCCAGTGTAGGCAGTGATGACAATGAGCCCGCGAGTCTTGCCTGCCTCGATGAGCGGGTGGTCCACGTGCGTGAGCCCGATCGCATATACAACGAGTTCGAGCAGAAAGAACAACGAGATGATGGCGATGCCGGGAGCCAGTGTTCTGGGTGTCCCGGTTCTTCGAATCAAGACGAACCCGAGAATGCTCAGGCCGAAGAACAGTACGGCGATCATTCTTGCCGGTGAGCCGTTGCTCTTCAGCGGTCCGGCGAGGACCACGAAAGTCGGTAGCACCGGAACCAGGAGGCAGAAGAATGCCAACAGCCACGGGATGCTCGCGCGCTGTCCGCTTGGCACGACGGATGCAGCGTTCGCATCGACTTGCCCCGTGGTGGCGACATTTTGCCCATTCATCATCTGGTTTCGAGGACATCCTCGTTGGCAATGGTGGACGGGATTGGTTCGTGAAGGTCCCGCTGCGCGGCAGCCGGCGTCGGCTCGACAACTGCCTCGGTCGGTGCCGGGAGTCGCCGTCGCCTGGCGCCAAGTCGGCTCAAGACGACGTCGAAGAGGACGGTCACCAGCACCGAGAGTCCTGCCCCTGCAACGAAGATCGCGACCGTCGAGCGGGTGCGGCTTGGTGTTGCCGCTGCTGGGTCGCCCGGCGGTGACACGACGAACGGCGCCACCATTTGATCGTCGGGCACCCGGGCGTTCTGCTGAAGGTTGCGAAGGGTTACGTCGGCCTGCGCGACGACCAGGTCGAGGGTCCTGGTGACCGCAGCCGGGTCGGGGTCGGTCACTTCGATCATGATGAGTGGCAATTGCCCCATGGTCGCGGGAACCGGGAACATCTTGGAGACGTAGGTGGGCAGGCCGCCTGCCGCGACCACCCGAGCCACGACCGACGGCTCTTGTAGCCCGACCGCCGCCATGTTGGCGATGAATGGCGCTCCGCCGATGTCCAGCAG
>DASQFE010000379.1:0-2592 GCA_035633295.1 Ilumatobacteraceae bacterium
CCCGGCTCGACGCTGAACGGCCACACCGACAGCCGACCTCCGAATCGCTCCCGGAGCCGGACGATCATCGGGATCCCCAGCAGGCTCTGACTCCCGACCGCTCCCGCGCCGAGCAGTTGCCAGGACGAGAAGGGACGATGACCCTCCCGTCGCAAGACCGACTCGACGGTCCGCCACTCGGCGAGCGGGCCCGAGGGCGGTTTGGTCGTCGACAGCGCGTCGGTCGCTGCCGATGGAGGGCATCCCCAGAACGGTCCCGGCCCAGCGCCAAATCGGGCGTTCAATTGCGACGCGACCACGAATCGGTTGTTGCGGTTCCGGTCGTCGTCGGTCACCGTCCTCGACAACTCGGCGGACAGTGCCTCCCACGGCGCGCCAGCCAATCCGAGCGCTGCCGCTGTGCCATTCGGGTAGCCGAGCGAGAAGTCGACACCGAGCAGGACCCGTGCGTCGCCCGCCAACTCCTCGACGAGCATTCGCTCGGCCTCGGCGCGGGTGGACGGGTTGGAAACGGTTGCTCCCACGTGATCGCGCACGGCGATCCAGATCGAGTCACGACCTCGCTTCGCCGTGGAGTTCGCGCTCCAGTCGACGACGACGAAGCGATCAAACATCGACTCAGGCAACGACGTCGGTGACCGCCGCGAAATGCAGCACGGCCGCCACGACGACGAAGACGTGCCACACCTCGTGGTATCCGAAGGTCTTCGGCCATGGATCGGGCCGATGACGCAGGAGCACCGGAAATCCGATCGTGTAGGCGAGCCCGCCGGCAATCATGAGGCCGAGCTGCAGCCCGGTGAGGCTGTCGATCAGTACCGGTGCCGCCACGATTGCCACCCACCCCATCACGAGGTACAGCGAGTACGACACGATGCGAGCACCGTGGAAGAACCCGAGCTTGAGCACCATGCCGACGACGGCGAGGGTGCCGACGATCGCCAGCATCGGGATGCCCCATGACCTGGGCAACGCCACCAGGCAGATGGGGACGTACGTACCCGCAATGAGCAGGTAGATCATCGAGTGGTCGAGCCGCTGCATCACCTCGCGGGCGCGCACCGAGTGGGCGAGGCGGTGGTACGACGCCGAGGTGCCGAACAGCAGCAATAGCGTTGCGGCGTAGATCGCGGCAGCCACAGTGGCGGCGATACCGTCGGCAATGGCAACCAGCACGATCCCGGCGGGAATCGCCGCGAAGAAGGTCCAGGCATGCATCTTCCCCCGCCAGAGCGGACGCTCGAACGCAGGGAGATTCACCGAGGCAGGACTCACACCATCACGGTACCCGGCCGCCGACGACTGCGTGGGGCGCCACCGCGCCGTTCAGCGTCAATTCACCCCGCCGACATGTTGGCGATCAGCTCGATGACCGCGTCGCCGTACCGCTCGAGCTTGGCCGGCCCGACGCCCGAAATCCGGCCGAGATCGCGCAAGGTGGTCGGTGCCGTGCGAGCGATGGCTGCCAGCGTCTTGTTGTCGAACACCACGTAGGCGGGCTTGCCGTCGCGGAGGTCGTTGCGCAGGTCGCGGAGTGCGGCGAAGCGGCGTTGACCATCGGCGTCGAGGTCGGCTGCGGGATCGTCACCGCTCGACGATGCCCGTGCGGACGGCTTCGCCACCGGCTCGGGGCGATGAGACGACACGACGCGAGCGGCGGACGGCTCGGTGGTGAGCTCGGCCACGAACGGGCTCGGATGCGCTCCGGTGACGATCGTGACGTGGGCGCTCGCGCGGGTGATCGCCACGTGGAACAGCCTCCGCTCCTCCTCGACGTCGTCGGCAAGTCGGTGCGGGTATTGATCGGCGTCGGCGAGGTGCACGACTACGTGCGGCCACTCCTGGCCCTTCACACGATGCACCGTCGACAGCAACACGCCCCCCGGCGCTCGTTTGGCCGCCAACTGAGTACGCAGCCATCGCTCGAACGTGGCCGGATCGTCGTGCAGCGCGGCGAGGTGGGTAACTGCGGTGAGATCATCGCCCTGAGCCGACCGATTGGCGCCCCGCCGGTTGGCGTCGAGTGACGCAACCGATCCGGCGAGGCCGATGTCGTCGATGAGCGTCAACACGAGGTCGGATGTGGTCGCCCCCGCCTGCACTGCCTTCTGCAACGTCTGGATGTCGGCGGCGAAGTCGATCACACGCTCGGCGTCGCGCTCGTTGGTGAGTCGACCGGCCAGTTTGTTGAGGTCGACGACGCTCCCCTGCTCGGCCACCCAGTCGGTGATCCGGGGATGGAACGACCGGGAGGGGCGGCGAAGCGCCTCACGGATGTCGTCGGGGGCGAACGTTGCGACCCGACCCGCCACCGCCAGTCGCAGCCACGCCAACACCGTGCGGACCGCCGTGCGATCGGCGAACTCGAGACCGACCCCACCACTGATCGGAATGCCCTCGGCCACCAGTGCGACCTGAACCGGCGCCAGGAGCGCGTTGACCCTGCTCAGCACGGCCACCTCGTCGGGTCGTGCCCCACCGGCAATCGCATCGTGGACCGCACGACGGGACGCACCCACGGCGTCGACGCCGCCGTCGATCGACCATCCGGTGGTGTCGGTCGATGCGGCCCGGATGGTCTTGGCCACCCGT
>DASQFE010000380.1:0-17316 GCA_035633295.1 Ilumatobacteraceae bacterium
CTCGCCGGGCCTCGGGGTGTACGCAGCGACCAAGGCATACGTCACCAGCCTGACCGAAGCGCTGCACGCCGAGGTGAAGCCATCGGGCGTCCATGTCACGGCACTCTGCCCAGGCCTCACGAAGACCGAGTTCCAGGATCACAGCAACACGACCGGTCTCGCTACGAGGGTTCCGGACCTTGCGTGGACCACGGTTGAACAGGTGGCCTCGACCGGCCTGGCCGACGTTGCGAGCAACAAGACGATCTCGGTGCCGGGCGTGCTCTACAAGACTGCCGTCACGTTCAGCGACATCTTGCCCCGATCGATCACCCGCTGGGTCAGTGGTTCCATCACCCGCTGAACGAGACGCGGGGTCTGCGTTGCATTCAGTAGTCGATGGCGGAGAACTCGCGCAGTTTGGAGACGCGATGTTGGGCGTCGATCAGGCGGACCGTTCCACTGCGTGAACGCATGACGAGGCTCTGCGTGCGGGCACCGGCTGCGTCGAAGCGGACGCCGCGCAGTAGTGGGCCATCGGTGAGGCCGGTCGCCGCGAAGAAGCAGTTGTCGCCCTGGATGAGATCGTCCTGGTTGAACACTCGGTCGAGATCGAAGCCGGCATCGATCATGGCGTCGCGCTCGGCGTCGCTCTGCGGCAGGAACTGCGCCTGGATTTCGCCTCCCATCGCCTTCATCGCCGCTGCAGACACGACGCCTTCGGGTGTGCCGCCGATGCCGAAGAGCGCATCGACGCCGGCATCGGGCCAGCAGGTGGCCACCGAGCCGTAGACGTCGCCATCGGTGATGAGGCGGATGCGGCAACCGCTGGCTCGGATCTCGCCGATCAGGTCGGTGTGGCGTGGACGGTCGAGGATGACCACGGTGAGGTCGCGCACCTCTTCACCCTTGGCCTTGGCGATCCAGCGCAGGTTCTGCGTGGCCGTCGCAGTGATGTCGATGGAGCCGACGGCACTCGGGCCGACGGCGATCTTCTGCATGTAGAACGAGGGCCCGGGGTCGAGCATCGAGCCACGATCCGACACGGCGATCACCGACAGGGCATTGGTCTTTCCCTGGGCGGTGAGGGTGGTGCCGTCGATCGGATCGACGGCGACGTCGACCTCGGGCGAGCTGCCGTCGCCGACCCGCTCGCCGTTGTAGAGCATCGGAGCTTCGTCCTTCTCGCCCTCGCCGATGACGACGATGCCGTCCATCGACACGGTCGACAGCGAGAGTCGCATGGCCTCGACGGCGGCGCGGTCGGCGCCGTTCTTGTCGCCGCGCCCGACCCAGCGGGCCGAGGCGAGGCAGGCGGATTCGGTGGCCCGGACCAACTCCATGGCGAGGTTGCGGTCGGGTTGCTGGCGTGACGACGTTGTCATGACTCCAACGTACCTCGGCGGGTCGGGTGGGATGGTCTCGTCGCCGTACAGTCTGACCGTGGAGATCCCCGTCGACCTGGTGCTGTCGGGACGCGATCTGACCGAGCCGAAGCTGTCGCCCGACGGCCGACGAGTTGCATTCGTCGAGCGGTGGCGGGGCGCCTCCGCGATCCTGGTCGTGGACCTCGACGTACCTGAGCCGGCGCGGGCGATCGTCTTCGGCCCCGACCCGGCGCCTGGGCGAGGGATGGGCGGGGGCTGCTACTCGTGGATGGCGGATTCGACCGGCGTGGTGTACGCCGCTGTCGACGGCGAGCTGTGGAGCGCGAGCGGGCTCGATCTCCATCGGGTGACCTCCCATGAACGCAGCGCTCGGGCTCCGTGGGCGTGCGGTCGCTTCGTCGTGTACGTCCTCGACGAGGCCGAGGTGTGGCTCACCGATTTCGATACGGGGGACAGCCGGCGGCTCGATGATGGCCGCCACGAGTTCTGTTTCGACCCCTCGGTGTCGCCCGACGCCACCGTGGTGTCCTGGCAGGGATGGTCGCCGCCGGCGATGCCGTGGGACGCCGCTGAACGTGTCAATTGTCGTCATCCATTGGCGGCGGCAGATCTCTCGACGTGGCGGCCCGCCCTCGGCGCGGTCCAGCAGCCGCGCTTCGCGCCCGATGGCACGCCGACCTGCGTACACGACGGTTCGGGCTGGCTGAACGTTCAGTACGGCGATCGGGCCGTCGTCGTCGAGCAGGTGGAACATGCCGGCCCGACGTGGGGCATGGGACAGCGGTCGTTCGTCGTGCGCCACGACGGTTCGTGCATCGTGGCGCGCAACTGCGCCGGATTCGGGACACTGTCGATCATCGACCCGGTCGGTGGGGTTCGTGATCTGCTCACCGACGGCCCGAGTGCGAGCAGCGGCACGGCTGTCTACGGCCAGCTGTCGATGGTCGACGATCGACTCGTGGCCGTGCGGTCGGGCCCGACGACCCCGCCCGAGATCGTGCTCGTCGACCTGGCAGCGCCCGAACGTCCAGCTCGCGTCGTCGCCGCGAGTGGAGTGGCCGCGTGGCGCGACGTGGTGCTGGCAGAGCCCGAGGCGATCGCGGTCGAACATGACGGCATCGTGCTCCACGCCCGGCGGTACGCGGTGGGGGAGGGCCGCCTCCTGTGCTGGGTCCACGGTGGGCCGACCGATCAGTGGCAGGTCGACTTTCGTCCGCGTGTCGCGTACTGGTGCAGCCGAGGATGGGATGTGCTCGTGGCCGACCCCCGGGGGACCACGGGCCACGGCCGGGCGTACCAGCAGGCCCTCAACGGCAAGTGGGGGCGACTCGATGTCGACGACACCGCAGCGCTGATTCGTCGAGCCCACGCGCAGGGTTGGGCCACGCCGGCGACCACCGTGGTGATCGGCGGATCCTCCGGCGGGCTCACGGTGTTGGGGTTGCTCGCCGATCACGGAGATCTCGTCGCCGGCGGCGTCGCGTCGTACCCGGTGAGCGATCTTGTCGGCTTGGCGGACGCAACCCACCGGTTCGAGGCGCACTACAACGACACGCTCGTCGGCATGCGGGGCGAACCGGGTCTGAACGACCGGTACCGCTCACTGTCGCCGATCAATCGGGCCGGCCGGATCGTGTCGCCGCTCTTGGTGTTCCACGGCACCGCCGACGCGGTTGTTCCGATCGCCCACAGCGTGACGCTCGCCGATCGGATCAGCAGCAGCGGCGGTGACGTGGAGCTCGTCGTGTACGACGGGGAGGGTCACGGATTTGGCGACCCGACCAACCAGCGTGACGAGTACGCCAGGACCGAGCGCTTCCTGCGACGATTTCGCGGGACGGACTGACAGTCGAACTCCGGGCACACTGGCGGTGCCGGTAGCGTTTCGGTGTGGCATTCGTGAACAAGGCGTCGGGCGAAGAGAACCAGGAAGCAACCAGCACCTCGGGTCAGCCGATCGACTTCGATCCGTTCGACCCGGATCTGGCCAAGGTGCACTACGACATGTCGGTGTGGACCTTCGAGCAGCGGGCGGAGCTGTCCGAGGCGCTCGCCGACGCCGAGTTCCCCCATTACTGGGACGGTGAGGAATTGGTGGTTCCCGAGGAGGTCGAAGCCGAGGTCGATGCGCTGTTCGAGCGCCTCGAGGCGTTGTTCGGCCCGTTTCCGATCATTCTGCAAGACGATGCCGAGTCGACGGAGTTCGGGCTCGACGAGTGGTCTGACGCCGACCGCAAGGTGCTGACCGAAGCCCTGATCGACGCCGAGATTCCTCATCGCTGGGATCGCACCACGGTGATCGTGGCGGCCGATGCCGAACACGCAGTCGACGATCTGCTCGACGCCATCGAGTCGGGCGAGCTGCTCGGGGGTAGTGCCGATGAGGGCGCGGCGCCACCCGAGGGTGCACTGAGCATCATGTTCCTTGCGGCCGACAAACTGGCCAAGAATCCGCTCGACGCCGGGGCGCGCACCACCCTGATCGACATGCACCCGCAACTCGACCCCACGCACCCGCCGTACGGGATTGCTGTTCGCACCTGGGCAGCAGGAGTCGACGGGGTCGGTCGCTTGGTTGCGCTCATCGACGACCACGCACAGCAGGTCGGCACCGACGAGTGGTTTGAGACCGACATGATCGGCGCCGCCCAGGATCTCCGCGCGCTGCTCAGGCCGCTTGTCTGAGCGACCCCGTGCTGCTCGCCGAACTCGAGATCTGGCACACCCGTCCGGCGGTGCCGACGCGCCGTGTGGCGCTCGGGCACATGGTGCTCCCGGTCGACCCGGCACCCGGGTTCGGTGGCCTGCTCCTCGGTGCGATCGTTGCGGAGCACCTGTACGGAGTCGACGACGAACTCGTGCCGGACGTCCATCGCCTCATCACCGAGGTCGAGACCGGTTCGCGGATTGTGCAGCCCCGTCTTCGACACCGCTTCCAGGTCGATCGGCACGGGTTGGCCAAGAGCCATCACACCATGCTCGGCAATGGCGACGACCTGTCGTTCGACTTCCGTTCGCAGGGCACCGATCTGGCCCAGGTGCTGGGCGCGATCTACGCCGTCGAACGGCTGGCACCCGAGCACCGCCGTCGCATCGCTCCGGTGCTCCAGAAAGCGGCACGCTGGCGCGGACCGATCGGTCCGGCGCTCGTTGCGTATCTCGCGGGTTCCCAAACGCTGGCGCTGGAGGCGCTCGCCGATCCGCGTAAGTGGGCGATGGGTATCCTCGGTTTCGAACCGGGTGGCAAGCCGCCGTCGAAGCGTGATGTGGTGGCCAAGTTCCGTGAACAGATGCGCAACGTGCACCCCGACCATGGTGGCGACAGCGTCGACGCCGCCAAGGCGATGAGCGATCTCACCGAAGCCCGTCGAGTGCTCAGCGCCGCACCGGAATGACCAGGGACGAACGCTGATGGCGAATCCCACGGTGATGCTGTACCCCGGTGCGGGTTCGAGCTGTGATCATTCGAGCCTCGTGGCGATCGAGCAGCGACTCGGCCGATCGGCCGCGGTGGAGCGCATCGACTTCCCGTATCGACGCGAGGGTCGACGCGCCCCCGATCGTGCCCCGAGGCTCATGGCCTCGATCCGCGACGATCTCGCCGGCTTCGCTCGTCGTCGCGGGCCGATCGTGATGGGTGGACGCTCGATGGGTGGGCGGATGACCTCGATGGTGGCGGCCGGTGTCGACGGCGGTGGCGCAGTGGCGCGGCTCGCCGGGCTGGTGTTGATCTGCTATCCGCTCCACCCGCCGGCGAAGCCGGAGAACCTCCGCGTCGAGCACCTCGCCGACATCGCGGTGCCGTGCCTGTTCATCTCGGGCACGAGGGATCCGTTCGGTTCACCAGAGGAGCTGATGCGATGGACCAGCGAGATTCCGGCACCGGTCGAACACGTCTGGATCGAGGATGGCCGCCACGACCTGAAGGGCGCCGACGCCACGATCGCCGCCGCCGCCGCCCGCTTCATCAAACGTCACACGGTGCCGGGTCAAACGTGACGCCGATGAGCGAGGAGCCCGCATGTTGGCTGCTCGCTCATCGCTCGCTTGGGGGGTGGGGGGACTCGGCGTCGAGGTGGTGGAGGTCGATGGGGGCATCTTCGGGGTTGAGTGCCTCCAATTCCAGGTGGGCGGTCTCCGGGTAGGCGACGACGACGAGCACGGTGACGATCAACTGACCGATTGCGAGGGTCGCCAGCACCTGTGCATACGACCACTCGGCATCGAGTAGTGCGCCCATGGAGAGCAACCCGACGATGCCGCCGATGAGCGCCGCGGCCGTGACGAGTCCGGTCGCCCGGCTGCGGTTGCCCGTGGGGAACAGCTCGGTGCGATACACGGCGAGCGCCGGGTACGCCGCGCTGAGCAGCAGGCCGCCGAGAAGTGACAGGACCCACAGCGGCACGCCTCCCACGGCGAACGCACCGACGAGCCCGGCGGTGCCGAGCGGCACCGTGACGGCGATCAGACGCCGTCGACCGCGGGTGTCGGCGATCCGGCCGCCGACGATCAGGCCGATGCTTGCCGGGGTTCCGACGGCGATGGAGAACACGGCGATCATGCCCCCGGAGAACCCTCGGATGTCGGTGAGGTAGTTGTTCTGGAAGAGGCTCGCGGGCGCGATGAAGATGTTGCCGGCGAAGGCGACGGCGCTGAGCAACAGCAGGCGCCGCCGGTTCATCCGCGGCGGCCGGATGCGGGCGACGATGTGTGCGGCGGTGAACCGACGTGTCTCAGGCAGTCGCCGGGAGAGGTCGAGGGCAACGATGCACCACACTGCGGCGAGGACGTAGATGTAGCGCCAGCCACTGGCGCCGAGGTCGGCAAGGCTCAGGGCGATCACGGCGATGCCGGCACCGAGACCGGCCGCCATGGCCAGGATGCTGATCGCGTAGGTTCGGCTGTTGCGCGGCATTTCCTCCGATGCGACGACCCCGACGAGGAATGCGAGGGCAATACCCATCGGACGGGCCACAGCCTGGGTTGCCACGAGCACGACGAACGACGGAGCGAATGCGCCCAGTACCGACAGCAACGGGGCGACCCAGGCCACCGCGACGATCACACGCCGCCGCCCGATGCGGTCGGCGATCACCGCCGCCGGGATCGCCAGGACGATCCCGGCTCGCACCACGGCACCGGCGACACCGATCGCTGTGTCGCTGGCGCCGAAGTCGTCGGCGGCGAAGTTGACGGTCTGCGTGAAGAGCGTGTTGACGAATGCCGCGCTCATCGAGGCAGCGGCGAGCAGGCCGACGACGAGGATCTGGGTCGAGTCGAGTCGATCCGGAGGCGCCCACCAACTGCTCGACGACCCCGTGCGGGCAATGACCCGGCCGACCGGCCACCGGAAGAGCCATCCGAACCACGGGATCGTCAGGCGGTAGGTGGTGGTCTCGACCAGTTCGTCCCCAGCGACCTCGACGGTGCGCTCGTACCGGGTGAACGGCCCGTCCTCCTGGGCGAATCGCACGGGGAACGCTGGCTCGGGGTCGTCGACCGGCCCTGATTCGAGCAACAGATCGTCGCGAGGCGCGCTCAGGCGCCGGCGCTCGTCGGCGGTGTCGGGCCGGCGACGGATGAGTACGCGCCCGCCTCGCTCCACGGCGGGAGCATACTGGTGAGCCATGAATCCGATCTCCGAGGCGCTCACCGATGCGCCCACGATTGTCGTGCGAGGCAACGGTCCGCTCGCCGGCACCGTCGCTGTCCCCGGCGCGAAGAACTCGGTGCTGAAGCTGATGGCCGCCACGCTCTTGTGCGACGGAACCTTTGAGCTGACCAACGTGCCCGACATCGCCGATGTCACCATCATGGGCGACCTGCTCCAGGCGATCGGCGTGTCGATCGAACGGCCGACACCGGATCGCCTGTTGTTGACCGACCACGGCGACCTCACGCCCGTGGCGCCGTATGAGCTCGTCGAACGGATCCGGGCATCGATCAACGTGCTCGGGCCGCTCCTCGCCCGGTGCGGGCACCTGCGTCTGTCGATGCCGGGCGGCGACGACTTCGGATCGCGTCCGATCGACATGCACGTCGCCGGCCTCGAAGCCATGGGCGCCGTCTTCAAATTCAGCCACGGATACCTCGAAGCTTCTGCCGGCAAATTGCACGGTGCCGACATCACGTTCGACTTCCCGAGCGTCGGTGCTACGGAGAACCTGATGACGGCGGCAGTGTTCGCCGACGGGCGAACCACGATCAACAATGCGGCGCGCGAACCCGAGATTGCCGACCTGTGCGAGTTCCTGGTTGCGATGGGTGCACAGATCTCGGGGGTCGGTACCTCGACGCTCGTGATCGACGGGGTCGAGCGCGGATCGTTGCGAGCCGTGTCGCACCACACGGTCCCGGATCGAATCCAGGCGGCCACATACCTCGCGGCGGTTGCGGTGGCGGGTGGTGAGCTCGACATCGAAGGTGCTCGTCCTGACCACATGACGATGTTGCTCGACCGGTTCGCCGATATGGGCCTCGAGATCGCGACCGTCAGCGAGCGCGGACGCAACGACCGGATGCGTGTCAGCGCGCCGGATCGCCTGCGTTCGATCGATGTGGCGACCTTGCCGTACCCGGGGATCGCCACCGACTACAAACCGCTCATCATCACCATGCTGGCAGTGGCCGATGGCGTCGGGATCGTGACGGAGAACCTCTACCCCGGACGGTTCCGCTACGTCGAGGAACTCCAGCGGCTCGGAGCCGACGTGCGAACGAGCGGTCATCACGCCGTCGTGCGCGGCGTGCCCCGCCTCTCCGGTGCTCCGGTTCGGGCCCACGACATTCGGGCGGGCGCGGCCATGGTGGTCGCAGGTCTGGCCGCCGAAGGCGAGACCGAGATCACCGGAATCCACCACATCGACCGCGGCTACGACGACCTGGTCGGGCGCCTGTCGGCCGTCGGCGCCCACATCGAACGCCGCTGAACGTCACACGGTGAACGTCACACGGTGCCGGGTCAAACGTGACGGTCGGTGTCGGATTCCGTCACGTTTGACCCGGCACCGTGTGACGGTGTGTGGGCGGCGTCGACTCGGCGCTTGGCGAGCCAGAGGAGGCCCATGATGATCAGGATCGGGGCTCCGATGAGCAGCGCTTCGTCCCAGCCACCCTGGTGGGCAACGAGCACGGGTGCCGTGACGACGGCGAAGACTGCGTCCACGCCTACCGATCGTACGGGCATGGCTGATTGAATGGCCTTCGTTATGCGTGAACAGGTCGAAGCCACCATCGAGGTCATCCGCCCGGCCCTGCAGGCCGACGGCGGCGACATCATCCTGCACGACGTCGACGAGGACACGGGCATCGTGTCGGTCGAACTCATCGGTGCGTGTGTGGGGTGTCCGGCGTCGACGCAGACGCTGAAGGCGGGGATCGAACGCATCATGCGTGACCGTGTCGACGGTGTCACCGAAGTGGTGAACATCGCCGAAGAGGCGGCATGAGGCCAGCGGCGTGAGCCGACGCCAGCGCCCAGCGCCCGAGCTGTTCCAAGCGGCTGTCGATGGGGATCGCAGCGCACTCGCTCGTCTGCTCTCGCTGATCGAGCGTGGCGACGACGATGCTCGCACCATCGGTCGGCTCGCCTATCCGCTGAGCGGATCGGGTTACACCGTGGGTATGACCGGCGCTCCCGGTGCGGGCAAGAGCACGCTGACCAGCTCGCTGATCGGGCACCTGCGGGCACAGGATCTGGAGATCGCCGTGCTCGCCATCGACCCGTCGTCGCCGTTCACCGGTGGCGCGATCCTCGGCGACCGGGTGCGGATGCAGGATCACGCCACCGACCCCGGCGTGTTCATCCGCTCGATGGCCACACGCGGTCATCTCGGAGGGCTGTCGTTGGCGACGCCCGAGGCCGTTCGGGTGCTCGATGCGATCGGACGGCACTGGATCCTCGTGGAAACCGTCGGCGTCGGCCAGGTCGAGGTCGAAGTCGCCGGCAAGGCTGACACGACGGTCGTGGTCGTCAACCCGGGGTGGGGTGACAGCGTGCAGGCGAACAAGGCCGGGCTCATGGAGATCGCCGACGTGTTCGTGATCAACAAGGCCGACCGCAAGGGCGTCGAAGAGACCAACCGCGACCTGATGCAGATGCTCGATCTGTCCGACCTGCCCCACGACACGTGGCGCCCGCCGATTCTGCCGACCATCGGATCCACCGGCCAGGGCGTGCCGGAGCTGTGGGAAGCGGTCCTGGCCCACCGTGCGTACGCCGAGTCGTCCGGCCAGCTGGCCGAGCGTCGAGCGTTCCGACTGCGCGAGGAGTTGCGCGAAATCGTGGCGACCCGACTCGGGCGACGCGCTCGTGAGGTCTGTTCGGGTGAGCGGTGGGACGAACTCGCTGATGCCGTTGTCGACCGTTCCACCGACCCCTGGACCGCCGCCGACGAGATGCTCGCCGCCGTCGACGCCTGACTTCACCGCCCACTGACAGCGGCTAGGGTTGCGACGGGCGGTGCAACCGAACACGAACAGTGACGGGAGTTCACGACGTGTCGATCGATTTCCACCTACCGGCCACCTATGACGCAGATGTGATTGTGGTTGGTGCTGGCCCCGCCGGGGCTTGCACCGCCTACCACCTTGCTCGGTGTGGCTTCGACGTGTTGATGCTCGATTCGGCAGCCTTCCCGCGAGACAAGGTGTGTGGGGACTTCGTCGGCCCGGTCGCCCTGAGAGAGCTCGCCGATCTGGGCATCACGACACGTACCGACTTCCAGGCCACCAACAAGGTGGTCGGCGCGTCGCTCTATCTCGACGGCAAGAAGATGGTGACGCGCAACCTTCCGTCGGTTGAGGGGCTGCCGCAGTTCGGTCGGGTGATCCCCCGCACCAACCTCGACGATTGGATCCTCGACGCCGCAATCGCAGCCGGCGCGCGTTTCCAGGCGAAGACGAAGGTGACTCGGGTCGAGACGACCGACCAGTACGCGGTCGTGGAGGCTGCCACCGTCGGGTCGACGGAGGGTGAAGAACCAATCCGCTTGCGTGCGCGGCTGGTCGTCGGCGCCGATGGCAGCAACTCGAAGGTCGCCAAGGCGCTGCGTGGCGGCGGGCGTCCCGACACGAAGGGTCGCATCGTCGCTGTTCGGGCCTACTACACCGACGTCGCGGGGCCGGGTGATCGCTGCGACATGTACTTCAGCCAGACCAGCTTCCCGGGGTACTACTGGCTCTTTCCGACCTCGGCCACGACTGCCAACCTCGGACTCGGCATGGTGATGGAGACGACGCCGCCGACGGACGGACACCTCCGCACCATGTTGCTCGAGCTGGTCGAGAGCGACCCTGCCCTGCGCGCTCGATTGGCCGGCGCAACGATGGAGGGCCGTGTTCTCGGTTGGCCACTGTCGACCTACAACCATCGCGCTCCCCTCGTTCGCGACGGCGTGATCCTGGTCGGTGACGCCGCAGGGCTCATCAATCCGCTCAACGGTGAGGGCATCCAGTACGCACTGCTCAGCGGACGATGGGCAGCGGAGACGATCATCCCGGTGCTCCGTGCGGGGAGCTCACCCGTCAGTGCCACTGACCTGCGCCCGTACGAGCAGCGGGTCGCCTCCGAGCTTCGACCCGAAATGGCGCTGGCAACCACGATTGTCAGCCTCATCCGACGGCGCGACATGAACGCCGTGTGGCTCAGGGCCCTTCGCATCATCTGCGCTCGAGCGACGATCGACAAGCAGTACGCCGATCTCGCCGGCGGCATTCTGGCCGGCATCACACCGGCGAGCACCGCGCTGTCGCGCGAGATCCTCGGCGGCACGGTCAAGCAGGCTGCTCGAACAGCGTTGACGCAGGGTGCCCGCACTGCCCTCCGGCCGCGAACGCAACTACGTTTCATGTTCGACGAGGTCACCGAAACTGCGGGAGCCGTGGTCGCCAACAGCGCTCGTGATCCAATGGCGTCGGCGTCATGGGCGTCGGACGTGGCGATGGCGTTGTTCGAGCTCGCCACCCAGACCCTCACCAGTCAACTCCCACTCACCGACGGCCAGTTGGTCGGGACGACGCGGGATCACGTGGTGCGTTCGACCATGTAGGTGACGAGTGTGTCGAGCATCGCGAGATCATCGGCACCGCTCGCTCCCGCGAATGCAACCTCGAACTCGGCGCGTGCCGCGGTTGCCAGCCCGTGGGCGACCTCGGCGGCGAAATCGAAGCTGCCGTGCCGCTCCATCTCGTCGCGGGCCCAGACCACGTCACGTTGGTCGCGATCCGGTCGCGGGAGCGACAGAAACGCCACGAGTCGATCCCGATCATCCCCCCGCAACTCCTTCAGGAGATGGAGCAGCATCACGGTTCGCTTGCCTTCCCACAGATCGCCGAGGATCTCCTTGCCGTACAACTCCTCTTCGCCTCGTAGGTTGAGCAGGTCGTCCTGGATCTGGAATGCAGCGCCCATGAAGAATGCGAAGCGATCGAAGCGACTCGGATCGATGCGTCCTCTGGTTGCGACGATCGCCCCGATTCGCACAGGATGCATGGACGTGTACCAGCAGGTCTTCTTGAGCGTCATCCGCAGATAGTCCTCGATCTCGAGATCGACAGTGTTGTCGCGGACCCAACCGAGCTCGATTGCCTGGCCTTCGACTGATTGGCTGACCATGTGCTCGATCTCGGCGAAGACCTGCCAGGTGAGCTTGGGTCCGATCACGGTCAGGTTGTCCATCAGTGGACGGATGCTCAACACGTTGAGCGCATCGCCGACGTTGAGCGCGATCGGTACACCGTGGGTTGCGTGCAGCGTCGGCTCGCCGCGTCGGAACTCGCTGCCGTCCTCGATGTCGTCGTGCACGAGAAAAGCGTTGTGGAAGCACTCGATCGCGATCGCCGAGAGCAGCACCTGCTCGACGCGTCCTCCGAACGCCCGGCAGGTGGCGATGCACAACGCGGGGCGTAGGCCCTTCCCCGGGCGGGTCGGGTAGTCGGGAACGAGGTCGTACAGATGCAGGGCCGGTTCGTGCTTGGGGACGTACTCGAGCAGTCCGGCGGTCGTGATCTCGCGATACCGGCGCAGCCGGTCGTCGAACAGCGTCTGTGCGGAGGTGGTGCTGCCGACGGCGTCGGCGGTGATCGTCACGTGACGGTGATCGTCAGGACTGCACGAACGTGCTCGAGGTTGGTGGCCTGCACGAGGCCGGAGTACCTACCGGGATCGACGTCGGGCGGCACATGCACCTCGATGGTCACGCGTTCCGACGATGATGCCGCGATCGTCACGCTCGACGGGTCGAACGAGACACAGTCGGCGCTGATTCGGTGACCGCCTTCGGAGATCAAATCGCTCGCCACCAACGAAAACGGTTCGGTCGCAGTGACCGAGGAATTGGTGACCGCCATGGACAGCTGGGCGGTTCCTCCGCGAGCCACGGTGTCGATGGCGTCGAGCACTGACACCTTGCCGGTCGATGCGCCATTCACTGCGCCATTCACTGCGCCGTTCGCTGCGCCGTTCGCTCCGTCCGGAAGGAGCCGGCCGATCGGGAGCCCGATCGAGATCCCCTGATCGGTGACGCGGCCCACCGCTTCGACCGACGTACCGACCACATCGAGGAGGAGGTCGACGATCTGGTGGGCGTCGGTGCGGAACCGGTTGAGCAACTCGTGGGTTTCGGGGTCGCGGATCTGTTCGATGTCGACGAATCGGTTCTCCAGCCGGTCGAGCGCTGCAATACCGACCGAGAGCTCCTCCTCGAGGATCACCCCGGCACGTTGAACGAGCCGCGCCGCGCTGGCGGCCACGGCGGCCACTTCCTCCGGCGCGGCGCCGATGATCTGTTTGGCTTGGTCGCCGAGTTCGCTGGTCCGTGAGGCGGATTCGGTCACGTTTGCTCCATTGCGTTGGTCTTGATGGGCATGTGTCTTGATCGTTCGAATGTCAGAGCAGTTCGTCCTGGAGGCGGTGTGGCGATCAGAAGATGCGATCGAGCTCGTCGGCGCGACGTGCACACACCTCGACGACGATCGTGCCCTCGCCCTCGACCGAGACCGTCGTGAGTGACAAGCCGGGTACGTCGATCTGCTGGATCGCCGGCGATCCATCGACCTTCACGGTGGTCACGAGTGAGTCGCCTGAGCGGCCCTCGACCGCCGCTTCGTTGGCTGCGAGCAGTCGCACCGTCGAACCGGTGACAGCCGTTGGAAAGGTCACTCGCAGACCACCCTGGGGCACTCGCACTCCGGTGGTCCCGCCGGCATCGACCACCTCGATGGGATGGGCAGCCTCGATCACGGCACCGTCGTGTTGGAACTTCTCATTCAGTTTCGATCCCCGCTTGAGTGTGGCGAAATCGACACAGTCGGGCCGACGCGGTGGCTGGTCATGCTTGTCGCCACACGCTGCAATACGGGTCTCGCCGACAACTCGAATACGCACGACCGGGTTGTCGAAGATCGACAATCCGATCGAATAGTCGCTCCGGGCACAGATCGGCTCGCACAGGGTGAAACACACAGGGACCGGCTTGTCCGCGCGCATCGTCATGTTCATGTCCACCTGCGGGGTCTGATCCGGGTCCGTGCGATGAGTGATCGCGAGTGGGTCCGGCCACGCGTTGATCGTGACGTCCTGCTGAGGCATGCTGATTCACTTCCTGTTCGTTGGCTTACTGGTGGCTGGGATGGAGGTTGTCGGGATGTGATTTCTCGGGCCGGTGACGGGTGGCCGGTCGTCGGGACGGGCGGTGGTGGGCTTCCAACAGACCTCGACGAGGAACGCCTCAGCTCCTGGACGGGTGACGACAGACAATTGGCGGGCGCCGACGGCATCGAAGGTGATCATGCGATTCGGGCCGTCGGTGTCGGTGCTCGTTGCGCCGGCGACGACCTGGCCTTGCTCATCGACCGCCGACACCCTGATGTCGGCAGAGCCCTGGACCATGATCGTGAGCGTCACCTCGCCGACGGGTTCAGCAAAGTCGACGACCATTCCGCGTGGGGGCAGCATCAACCCGACGACGCCGACGCCAACCTGGGTGAGCTGCAGTGGTCCGGCGGTACGGAACCGAACACCACCACGTACGGTCTCGTCATCCAGGCGCTGGGGTGCCTTCTCGCCCTTCCAGTCGATGCACTTACGTGTGTCGACCGGCGGCACCTTCGGGCGACGGATCTTGGGCAGCGGGCACGGCACTGCGATCAGAGCCACCTCATCGACGTATCCGACGGCGACACCGTCAGACGTGCCTTTCGGGTTGTCGGGTCCGCCAGCATGGTCGAGCATCACGAACACGGTGATCGTCGAGCCGGTTGCGGTCGCCCGGACTGTGGTCGGACGCCACAGCTCGACCGCTGCTGCTCGCATCCAGACGACGTCGCCCTGCGATGGGTCGGCCCCGCCGTTCGGGTCGATTCCTACCGCCATCTCGGTGCCCGTACCCGGTGCATGGCAGTGGGCCGTGATCTGATACTCCCATCCGGCGTTGGCTCCGATCGATTGTCGGATGCCGACGGGTGCGCCGCGTCCACGCATCCGCTGAGCCGCCCGTCCGCCGCGCAGCACCGAGTGTTCGGCTGCGAACTCGCCGTTGCCGACCGGTTCCCATTCGTTGGCGACCTCCCCGACCGGCAACTCTCGAAAGCCGTGCTCGAACGTTCTGTTGCGGACGTCGACGACCTCGACGATGGTCGTATCCGTTCCCACACCACCGTCGTCGTCGGTTACCACCACCCGCGCTTCGAAGCGCCCGCAGTCGTGGTACGTGTGAGTTGCGGCGGCGTAGCCGACACCCTCTGGAGGTTCATGCAACTCCCGGATGGTTGCATCGATCACCGCACTGCAATCACCGAAGTCCCACGAGCCGGTATGCGTATCGCACCATCCGGCGTCGGTGAATTGAGCGATCAGCGTCAGTGGGCTGCAGATGTATGCGTACATCCGCTCAGGCGCTGTCACGACCGGTGGAACATTGGTGACGTCGATATCGCACATCGCCGTGGCGATGCCGCCGTCGCTGTCGATGACCTGGACTCTGATCTCGTAGCTGCCGCCGTCGCAGTAGGCGTGCGTCGCGACGGCCCGTCCGACCGCCTCGGGTTCGGTGTTCGTCTCGGCAACGGCAGGGAGTGCCGGCTTGGTGTCGTCGCCGAAGTCGACGATCACTTCGTGCACGTCCAACCACTCGGCGTCGGTGAAGTCGACCACGACGTCGAAGTTCTGGCCTTCCTTCACCGACGTCGGCGCGCTGATCGAGATCACTGCCGGAACGTTGCGAACTCTGACGAGCGTGAGGTTGCCGAGGGCAACTCCTCCAGGCTGTCCGACGGCGCTGTCGAGGCGGCTGACATACGTGCCGCTGTGTGTGTACTCGTGAAGTGCGCTGATGCCGGGCAATGAGGCACCGTCGCCGAAGTGCCAGTAATAGGCGGCCGCAGCGATTGGTGGGCCACCGCTCACGGCGAGAGGCTGGCGAGCGGTCGCGAAGTACGGCCCCTGAGCATCCGGGGGAGCACTGGCAGTGAGGGCGTTGGTGCTGGTGACGGTGATGCTGCCGGAGAACACGATCGCTCCGGGTTCGATGATCACAGGGTTCTCGAAGCGGCTGGTGATTTGGCCGATGCCATCGAGCGTGCTCGGCCAGGCCCCGAGCGTGCGCACTTGGCCGGTCGTCTCGTTCTGGATGATGCTGCCGCCGATCGATTCGGCAATTCCTTCCACCACGAGGTAGACGACCAGCAGGATCACGCCGATGATCAGCCCACCGAGGATGAACCCGAGGATCACCATCACGATCCATGCTCCTGCGGACAGGCTCACGTCGTCGTCGATGACGGTTGGTTGGATCGTCTGCGTGCCATCGGACTCGTCCTGCCACGACAGGCCGATGTCAGCCCAGAACCCTGCGTCGATGTCGATGCTTCCGGCAACGGCATCAATCACCGTCACATCCCCTTCGCCCCGGATCGCGCCGGTCCGCAGGCTGAAGTCGAGGCGGTGGATTTCCACTTGCTTGCCCTCGATCGTGCGGGTCTGGGGGATGCCGCCGAGGCCACCGTCGTCCTCGGACTTGTTGATCTGGGTGTTGATGATCTCCAGGACCTTTGCGCCGAGCATGGCGACTGCGAACCCGTCACCGGCTGGGATGAAGTTGTCGATCTGGTTGATGTTCGAACCCGCTCGGGCATTGATCGCAATTGCGACTGCGCTCGCAAGCACCTTCGGTGTGGCATCGGTGACCGTGACTTCGCTGCCGGTGAAATCCGGCGTCCAGAGGCCGATGTTCGGTTGGGCGGCGACCTTGGCGTGCAACTGCTGAGCGATGAACGCCTCGATCTGGGTGACGGTCGGCACGTCGACCGAGATCATCCCGACCGCCTGGGCGACGGCCGTGGCCCGTAGCGCGAGTTGCGCAGTGATGAGCGGTTCGACGAATGCCTGGGCCAACGTGAAGTTCGCGCCGCCGACTCCGGCGCCGGGTGCGAGGTCTTCGATGGTGACGGTCGCGCTGGCGAGGTTGGCACGTACACGGCCTGGCTGCACATCGAGTTGCGTCGCGAGCATCAGTCGTGCCACGACCGCGAGCGGTGTCGGTACCCCTCCGGTGATGTTCGACAGTTGCAGGGCACACGGGATGCCGATCGTCACGGCGGTACCCATCGCCACCACGCTGATCCGCTTCGCCGCGTTGTTCTCGTCGTCGAACGTCTGGAAGTGGGCGTCGAAGGTCCTCCCTCCGTACGACAGATTGTCCTGCTGGACGGTATGTGGGATGGTTTCGGCCTCCCATCGGGCGTGGACGTACTCGGCGATGAGCGCTTCGGTGATGGGTGGGATGGGGTCGCCGCTCGTCAAGGTGGCGCCGACCTGGCCGAGGCCGATGTTCTGAGTGAGGACCCCGACTTTCGGCGCCGCGCCGGGGATGGTGCCGAGTGGGGCATCGACGCGCAGGTCGGCCGTCATCTTGAACAGCGATGCCGATGGCACCGGCGGGTTCTGGATCTC
>DASQFE010000381.1:0-3623 GCA_035633295.1 Ilumatobacteraceae bacterium
GGGTTGGATCGTGTTGCGATGAGCGAGCAGCCCGTATGTGGTCTCTTCGCTCATCGCTGGCGGGTCGGCACGGTCGACTGGTCGACTCGCCGTTGGCAGGTGGTGGGGAGAACCCCACCATGGATTCGCCGGGGGGCTCCATGGTCCGGGCCGGCTTGCGGGCGCACGATCGACGGTATGGAACTCACGTTGCCCGCGCCACCCCCAAACACATCGACCGCCCCGAACTCACCCCAGCAATCGTTGCCCCGAACGCTCCTCCAGGCAACCGATCTCTCGCGCCGCTGGGGAAAAGGCGCGACCGCCCAACTCGGCGTCGACCGCGTCGACCTCGTCATCGACAGGGGCGAGTTCGTCGCGATCGTCGGGCCGTCCGGATCCGGCAAGTCGACACTCGGCGCGTTGCTCGCCGGCATCGACCGCCCGACGTCCGGATCCCTCGTCGTCGATGGCGTCCGGATCGACCAACTGTCCGACGATCGACTCGCCCGTTGGCGGGGCGGCAACGTCGGGATCGTCTTCCAGAACTTCCATCTCCTGCCCACCCTCGACGCACGCGAGAACGTCGAGTTGGCGCTGAAGCTGGCCGACGGCTCGACCTCGCGACGCAGCCGCCGTGACCGCACTCGTGCCGCCCTTCGAGCAGTCGGCCTCGAAGCGAAAGCGAAGCGGCTGCCGACCCAGCTCAGCGGTGGCGAACAGCAGCGCGTCGCCGTGGCGCGAGCACTCGTCACCGGACCGAAGTTCGTCGTCGCCGACGAGCCGACGGGCAGTCTCGACCAGGAGTCCGGCGCCGCGGTGTTCGATCTTCTGGCCTGCCTTGTCGCCAGCGGCACCACGGTCGTCGTCATTACGCACGACGAACATCTTGCCGCCCGCGCCGATCGGGTCATCAACATGCTCGACGGTCGCATCGCGCCGTCCACCCAGACCGGAGCACGGTGATGCGCCAGACATTCCGCGAGTTCAAGCGGGCGCCGGCCCGCATCATCGTCAGCATCCTGGCGCTCGCTCTCGCCCTTGGCGCGATCGGTGTGTTCGCCATCCCAGCCGTCGCATCGAGTTCGCTGCGCAACACCGTCGGCACGGACCGCATGGCCAACCTCGTCCTCGACACGACTGACACCGGAGCCTCGGACGTCGTTGCGGTCGCCGAGTCAGTAGCGGGTGTCGATGACGCCCTCGCCCAGGTCGTCGTCGACGTCGGAACCGGCCCTGATGATCCCGGCACCTCGCTGCTGACCGTCATCGGACGCGACCTTGCCGACGAACGCGTTGATCGAGTGTCGGCCACCACCGGTCGGCTTCCGATCCGCACCGGCGAAGTCGTTGTGACCGCCGGGGTGGCTGCAGTCGGCGACCTCATTGCCGTGACGGATCCCGACGGTCACGAGGTGGATCTCATCGTGGTCGGAGTTGGCGGTACGAGCTACTTTGCGGGCGAGTCGGTCGCGTTCACGACGCTCGACACAGCGACCGACCTCGCCGGAATCGTCGGGTACAACCGTGTGGCGGTGCGAGCGTCCGATACCTCGGCCGACAGCCTGCGCTCCACCGCGGACGCACTGCGCGAACGTCTCGCGGCCGAGGGCATCACGTTGACGACGTTGCCGCTCACCGTGCCGGACGGGACCCATCCGATCGAGGCGGCGATCGAGCAGGTCAGCATGCTCATCGGGTTCCTCGGGATCGTCGCCGGCTTGGTTGCGCTGGTCCTCCTGGGCTCGACGACCAACACCCTGATCACCGAGCGCACCCGTGAGGCTGCGGTCATGCGGGCCCTCGGCGCCAGGAACCGTCCCCTCCGTCGCCGTCTGCGACGCATCGCCGTTGCGATCGCCGCCGCTGCGGTCGTGATCGGTTTGCCCCTTGGGATCGTGATCTCAAACGTCATCGCCCGCATGGTCATGCAGGAGTTCCTCGACATCACACCCGGCTACGCCGTCTCGGTGCCGGTGCTCCTGGCGAGCGCGGCCTTTGCCCTCGTGGGAGCTGCCCTGGTTGCTTCCCGCGCCGCGCGCAAGGTCACCAGGATCCCGCTCGCCAACGCCCTGCGCGACCGTGACGGCTCGCCATTCGGTCGCCGCTGGGCTGAGCGCATGGTCGCCCGAGGCGGCCTCGGCGGGTTGTTGGAGCGGGCGGCGCTGCGCAACGCAGTGCATCGCCGGTCCCGATCCATCGCGATCATCGCTCAGGTCACCGCGGCGGTGGCGGCCCTGCTCGTCATCGCCTCACTCGCAACGACGGTGAATGCCTACAACGCGTCGGAGTACGAGCCGTGGTCGTGGAACACTCGCACGACCGTCTCGGGGACCGGTCTCGATATCGACACGGGGACAGTCACCTCGCTCGTTGCCGATGACCCGACGGCCGAACCCGCAATCGAGACGATCGGTGAGGTCGACGGTTGGGAAGTGGATCTGTTCGGCCTCCAACCCGACACCGACATGCTCGACCGGACTGTCGACCACGGCACATGGATCACTGGCGGCAACGATGTTGTCGTGTCGACCGGGTTCGCCGAACGCTCCGGCATCGCAGTCGGTGACGACATCGACGTCCGGATCGCGACCGGGACTGTCAGTTACCACGTCGTGGGCATGCACCCTTTGAGCGGGCGTACGCTCGTGCTCGACGTCGACACGCTCGCCGCTGACCTCGGCCAACCCGGCAGCGCGAACGTCGTGCTCTCCGCCTCGAGCGCCAGGAACGTCACTCTCGCCGGCGGGCTCGCTACGACTACCTCCTTCGACGACTACGCCTCCGATGACGGCGGTCGTTCGGCGATCCTGCTCATCTTCGGTGCCATCGGGCTCGTGGTCGTCGCCGTTGCAGGCCTCGCCGTCGCTTCGAGCCTGGCCGTGAACGTCTACGAACGTCGCCACGAGTTCGCCGCGATCCGAGCCATCGGCGGACGCTCTCGTGCGGTGCTGCGCGTCGTCAGCGCCGAGCTGCTCCCGCTCGCCGCGCTCGGGGTGGTCGCCGGTGTGTCCCTCGGGTACCTCGGAGCACGAGCGATCATGGACTCGTTCGAGCGCGCCGACGCCGTCGAGATCGGATTCGCCTTCGCCGGCGGAGCCGTCCCGGCGGTGGCACTGACCGTCGTGGTCGGCTGCCTGCTGATCGGGGCGCTCACGGTTCGGCGGGTCAGCCGTCAGTCGGTGGCGGCCACACTCCGGAGTGCCTCGTGAGTGATTCGGTGAGCGACACTGGGGCGGTGAACGCCATGCCGCCCCCGGTGCCACCCGCCACGTTCACGTCGGTGCGTACCGCACTCGAGTGGTGGTACCGACCGCTGATCGACAGCGCGCCATGGATCGCACTCGGCTACCTCCTCGTCGGCGTGGCGTGGTCGCTCGTGATGTTCGTCGTCTTTGTTGTTGCGGCGTCGATCACATTCGGTCTGCTGTTCGTGCTGGTCGGGATCTTCCTCGTTGTGCCGACGTTCGCCCTCGTCGATGCAATGACATCGGTTGAGCGGCGACGTGCCGACTGGGTCGGTGCACCGATTCAGTCCCGGCCCATCGGGCAGCCCGCAGTCGGAGGATCGCGAGCCCGGTCGTGGCTGCGCTCGATCGGCTCGTGCCTGACCGACCCCGAACGCTGGCGGCAGGTCGGGTTCG
>DASQFE010000382.1:0-2782 GCA_035633295.1 Ilumatobacteraceae bacterium
CCACGGCGTGCCCGCGCCGAAGGTCGACCAACGAAGGATCAACGCTGCGAACGAACCCAGCACGCCGATCCACACCACCCCGAGCATGGTGATGGCCATGTTCGGCATGGGGCCGGCTTCGATCGAGTCGGCAGCGATGAATCCGACGGCTCCGGCCAAGAACGCAAACGCCACCACGAGCGGTAGCGCGGTGTCGCCAACCCAGTACGCGGCCAGCGGCGCTGCTACACACGCTGCAACACCGACCGCGATGACGGGCCGGTACCCCTTGTCGGTAACTCGTGCGAAGTACTCGATCGCAGCCAGGCCGAGGGCCACCGTCACGAATGCAACGACACCGGCCGGCCGCCACATCGACAGCGCCAGGAACACCGCTGCAAGGACGAGGCCACTGGCGACCGCCACAGGCAGATTACGGCCGTCGGGTGCGGGCGCGGTGGCTCCAGCGCTCGGCGGTCGCTGGGGGGCGCCCCCGCGACGCTTGGGGTCGGGACGCCGTGGCATGCCGGACGGATCGGTTCCGATGGTGATGCGGGCGGGCTCGCGGCGCGTCGGCTCGTCGGGGGTCGCCGTAACCGCCGCAGTGCGCCCAGTGATGCGCGCCGGCGGCGCGGCCTCGACCATCGAGTCGTCGTCGTGCCACGCCAGCTCCCCCGTCGGGTCCTTGGGAGCCTCAGGCTCGGCCGTTGACGCCCGATCCGGCGCAGGATCCGACGAGAACGACGACCAGACGTCGAGATCGTCGGTCGGGCTCTCGGGCTTGTCCGTCACGGGGATCTTCGGGACCTCGCCGGTGGGCGGATCGGTCCAGTGTGGGAGTGAGCCGGAATCGTCGTTTCCGAAACTGATCCTCTCAGCAGCCAGCTCGTCATCGAGCGATGTGATCGGTTGCTCTGTGGTGGCCCCGAAAAGTGGGCCACCGAATTCTTCGGGATCGAACGAATCCATGTCGGATTCGAACGATCCTTTCCGACCGTTCGACCCGTCGTCAGCTGTCCTGCGGTCATCACTCATGTGTGGCCCCTCTCCCCGGCTCCGCAGTTCCTGCGATGCTCATACTTCGAGCAGTTCGTGCTCTTTGCGCCCCAACGCCGCGTCGATGTGCTCGACGTGATCGTGGGTCACCTTCTCCAGTTCCTTCTCGGCACGTTCGAGTTCGTCAGCCGAGATCTCGCCATCCTTCTCGGCCGCTTCCATTGCCTTGCGCCCATCACGACGCAGATTTCGCACCGCGATCCGGCCGTCTTCGGCCATGTGCTTGACCACCTTGACGTACTCGCGGCGGCGCTCCTCGGTGAGCTGCGGTAGCGAGAGGCGGATCGCGATGCCGTCGTTGTTGGGCGACACACCGAGGTCACTGTCGCGGATGGCCTTCTCGATCGCTTCGAGCGAACCACGATCGTGCGGCTTGATCAGCAGTTGGCGGGCCTCGGGCACCGAGATCGAGGCGATCTGTTGCAGCGGCACCGGCGTACCGTAGTACTCGACCGTGATGCGCTCGACGAGCGACGGTGTCGCCCGCCCGGTTCGCACCGTGGAGAACTGGTGCTGGGTGTGTTCCACCGCCTTGTCCATCTTCTCCATCGCCTCGATCAGAGTCTCGTCAATCACGCCCGTCAGCGTATCCAGACCGGCGCCGACGAGAGACCATAGGGCGTGTGTCCGGCGATCTCAGACCTCGTGGACGAGGGTGCCCTCGCGGCCACCCTGCACGATGCTGCGCAGCGAACCGGGCTTCGACATGTCGAACACCACGATCGGAATCCCGTTGTCCCGGCAGAAGGCGATTGCGGTGGCATCCATCACCTTGAGGTTCTTCGTCATCACCTCGAGGTAGCCGACTTCGTCGTACTTGGTGGCCGTGGCATCGAACCGCGGGTCGGCGCTGTACACGCCATCGACGCCGGAGTGGGTACCTTTGATGACGACATCGGCCTCGATCTCGGCCGCCCGCAGCGCCGCCGCGGTGTCGGTGGTGAAGAACGGGTTGCCGGTGCCGGCAGCGAAGATCACGACACGGCCCTTCTCGAGGTGTCGAACGGCGCGACGACGGATGTACGCCTCAGCGATCCTCGGCATCTCGATCGCTGATTGCACCCGGGTGTCCTGGCCGAGGCGTTCGAGCGCGTCCTGCAGGGCCAGTGCGTTCATCACGGTGCCGAGCATGCCGATGTGGTCGGACTGCGTGGCATCCATCCCGCTCAGCGATCCGGTTCGCCCGCGCCAGAAGTTGCCGCCACCGACGACCACGGCGACGTCGACACCAAGATTCTGTCGCAGATCGACGATGTCGCGAGCTGTCGCATCGAGCGTGGCTCCATCGAGGCCCCTGCCAGATTCGCCGGCAAGTGCCTCACCCGAGGGCTTGAAGACGATTCGCTTCCACGGCGGGCGTGGGCCCCCGCGAGGGTCGGTGTGTTCGTCCATGTCGTCATCGACCGTACTAGAGCACGCGTCGATCTACCGAAAGTCGCCATCCACCCACGTTCTCGTGAACTCGTTGCGGAACTATTCGCGCACGAGTTCACGAGAAGCGGCGGAGATGTGGAATCAGCCGATTTCGACTTGGGCGAAGCTGACGATGCGCGCCGCTCCGATGAACTGCGTCACGGATTGCTTGTCGTCTTTGGCGTAGGGCTGATCGAGCAACGCAACATCCTTGAAGAACCCGGTGATGCGGCCCTCGATGATCTTGGGCAGGGCCGCTTCCGGCTTGCCCTCGTTGCGGCTGATCGCCTCGAGCGTGGCGCGCTCGGCGGCAACGACATCTTCGGGGATGTCA
>DASQFE010000383.1:0-2614 GCA_035633295.1 Ilumatobacteraceae bacterium
GGGGTGGACCTGGTCGTCGAGGCCACCGTCGATGGCGAAGTCGTCGCCATCGTCGCCACTGCCGAGTGGGCGCAAGATGTGCCGGCGGGCCTCGGCGATTTCGAACGCATGCGTGCGCAACCGCGGATCGTCGGGGATGTAGACGTAGGCCTTCTGGCTGGGGCGGCCCGACTGCCAGCGCACGAAACGGCCCACGGCCTGACGGAAGAACAGCTCGGTCGAGGTGGTCGTGGCGAAGACGCCGACACGTAATCGGGGGATGTCGACGCCCTCGGACACCATCCGTACGGCGACCAGCCACGGGCGATCGTTGTGGCTGAACTCGGCGATCTTCTTCGATGCCGTCGGATCGTCGCTGATCACCACATCGGCGGGCACGCCGAAGCGGTCACGAAGCAGGCGGGCGATTCCCTGGGCGTGATCCTGATCGATTGCAATGACGAGTCCACCAGCGTCACTGTGTTCCTGCCTGATGGCCCGGAGTTGTTCGTTGGCGCGCGCCATCACGCTCGGCATCCACTCGCCTTCGAGGCTGAGTGCGGTCCGCAGGCGCATCGAGGTGTGGTCCTTGGTCAACTCGTCCTGGAAGTTGGCGTTGATCACGTCGCCCGATGCGGTTGTCCACTCCATGTCGCCGTCGACACGAGGGAAGTAGACGGGACGCACCACCCCGCCATCGCGCAGCGCGTCGGCATAGCCGTAGGTGAAGTCGGCGTGGGCCTGGTCGCCCTCGCCGGTGGCGTCGTAGCGGACGAAGGGGATCTGAATGGCGTCGCTGCGAAAGGGTGTGCCCGACAGCGAGAGTCGGCGTGCGGCATGACCGAACGCCACTCGGATGCTGTCGCCCCACGCTTTGTCGTGGCCGGCGTGGTGGATCTCATCGAGTATCACGAAGCCATCGGCCGAAAGCCCTGCGAGCTTGGCGGCGGTGTTGCCCGTGGCGATCTGCTGGTAGGTGGTCACGAGCCCGTGCACATCGCGGGCCAGGCCATCGGCGGGACTCCAGTCGGGGTCGAGTTGGAGGCCGAGCCGGTGGGCGGCGAGCGACCACTGCACCTTGAGGTGGCTGGTCGGGGCGACGACGACGAGTGTGCGCGGTTCGGCGGCGAGGCTGGCGCGGGCACAGGCGAGCGCAAAGGTCGTCTTGCCGGCACCCGGCGTGGCCACGGCGAGGAAGTCGGGGTGGGCGCTGGTCTGGAACTGCTCGTAGGCGGCGCGTTGCCAGGGGCGCAGGGTCACGGTCGGCATCGGCCCCCCGAGTCTGGCGCGCCCCGCCCCACTCCCCAACCAACCCCGAAATTCTCCTCGGGGTGCGCGCTCAGCGCGCACCGACAGGAGAATTCCGGAGGTTGGTTGGGGAGTGGGGCTACGGTGGGGGTTGATGACCGACCAGTGAGCCGTCCACCGTCCGTTCTCGTTTGGAGGTGCCGTTATGGCCGCGTCGCTCATTGCCCGTCAACTCACCGTCGTCAGAGGTCCCCTCGTCGTGCTCGACGCAGTCGATCTCGTCCTCGCCCCCGGCCATCGTGTCGGCCTGATCGGCCCCAATGGGGTCGGCAAGTCGACGCTGCTCGGTGCGCTGTGTGGATCGGTCGCTCTCGACAGCGGGTCGGTCGAGGCGAGTCCCCGAGCGGCCACGGTCGGCCTGCTGCCTCAGGAGCCGGAACGTTCCACCGCCGAAACGGCGCTGGGATTCCTCCAACGCCGAACCGGTGTGCAGGCCGCGCAGATCGAACTCGACGCTGCACTGGATGCGCTCGCGACCGGGGACGCCGGTTGCGACGACCGCTACTCAGATGCGCTCGACCGCTGGTTGGCGCTCGGGGCCGCCGACTTCGATGCGCGTGTCGGCGAGACATGGGCTGAGCTCGGACTCGACCCCACCTTGCTCGAACAGCCGACGGCCACGCTGTCGGGTGGCGAGGCGGCGCGCAGTTCGCTCGCGTCGCTGCTGCTGTCGCGGTACGACGTCTTCCTGCTCGATGAGCCCACCAACGACCTCGACCTCGACGGCCTGGAACGTCTCGAGCGGTGGATCCTCGGCCTCGGCGCGCCAGTACTGCTCGTGAGTCACGATCGCACCTTCCTCGAACGGGTCATCACCGACGTGGTCGAGATCGACCACCACACGCACCGCGCCGAGTGGTACTCCGGCGGTTGGTCGGCGTTTCTCGCCGAACGTGAACTTGCGCGTCTGCATGCTCAGCAGCGTTTCGACGAGTACGACACGAAGCGTTCGGCATTGCAGCAGCGGGCCCAGCGCGAGCGGGAATGGGCCACGCAGGGGCAGTCGAAGGCGAAGAAGTCGGGCGAGAACGACAAGCACATCCGCAGCTTCAAGATCAACCAAACGGAACAACTGGCCGGCCGGGCCGCACGTACCCAGAAGGCGGCGGAACGACTCGAGGCGGTCGACGAACCGCGGGATCCTTGGGAGCTACGACTCACGATCCCGATCGCAGGCCGCAGTGGCGACGTCGTGGCGACCCTGCGCGGGGCCGAAGTCGATCGTGGTGGCTTCCGCCTCGGGCCCGTCGATCTCGACCTTCGATCCGGCGATCGAGTTGCACTGGTCGGAGCGAACGGCAGCGGCAAGACCACGGTCATCGCCGCG
>DASQFE010000384.1:0-4976 GCA_035633295.1 Ilumatobacteraceae bacterium
AAGCTACCCCGCCTGCGCCGCGGCGACGAGTTGCGCTTGCACGACGAAGTTCTGGTCGGTCGCCGTGTTGTCGGGTCCGAGCAGACAGGTGACGAGAACCAGACGCACCGGAACCTTGTCGAGCACTTCGGGTGACGTTTGCATCTCGCCGAACTTGGCGTAGTTGACCGTTGTGTTCGATCCGGTAGGTGAGCCGACCGGACTGCGTGGTCAGTTCGACCGCATCCCCGAGCACGGTGGCCGGGGGCCACGATGCCACCTTTCGAACTATGGTCGAATTGGAACGACGATCGAATTGGACCGTACCCACTCGGGTGCCGTCTGGCGGTCGGCTCGGAAGGAGGACGGGAACGCCGGATCGACCGCCGTCGCGGGACGGCGACGTGACCGGAATGGACATCGCCGCAGCCGATCGGCTGCTGTCCACCACCCGGGCAGTGCGCAAGCGGCTGGACCTGACCCGTCCGGTGGAGCGCGAGGTGATCCTGGATTGCCTTCGGCTGGCGATGCAGGCTCCCACGGCCAGCAATTCCCAGAACTGGCGATGGCTGGTGGTCACCGACGCGGACAAGCGGGCGGCGATCTCCGAGGTCTACCGCAGCTGCGCGGGCGACTACATGGCCCGCGCCGCCGAGCAAGCCACCGATCCGCAGACCCGCCGCGTCTATCAGAGCGCCGACGCGCTCAACGACATCCTCGGCGACGTGCCGGTACACGTGATCCCGTGTATCGAGCGCCGCCTCGACGGCGCCCCATTGCCGGTTGCCGCGGCTGCGTGGGCGTCGATCATCCCGGCGGCGTGGAGCTTTCAACTCGCCCTGAGATCACGAGGTCTCGGCTCGGTGTGGACCACCCTGCACCTGATGAAGGAGCGCGAAGTCGCCGAACTCCTCGGCATCCCCGACACGGTGACCCAGGTGGCACTGTTTCCCGTGGCCTATACGATCGGAACCGACTTCAAGCCCGCCGCACGCCCGCCTGCCGAGACCGTGACGTCCTGGAACATCTGGGGGCAGCGGTAGCGCAGGCCTACACCGTCACATTCAGGGTCGAGGCCACCCCCGCAAGGTCTGGAGGGTGCTGCATCCACCTGCGCCGAAGGACGCGCCGCGCCCCAGGATCATCGAGTATCCGGCCGGACGCATCGAGATCCTCAACGAAGGCGACGAAGCAGGTGAGGGGCTCGTTCGCACCTGCGTGTTCAACGTGCCGAAACACCTCCTATCGGGTGGCAAGGCGAGGTCATGGGAGACCCTCACCGAGGCAAAGCTGCACAGGGTGTCGCGCTACGTGGCGATCAGCAAGACGCTGTGGTCGAGGGCCGAGGGCTATCACGAACTCGACGAACAAGCCGACGGCACAACGCTACTCACGTTCCATGAGACCTACCACGCGTACAACCCGCTTCTGCGCTTTCTGTTCGAGCGCCGCGTGCACGCGATGATCTCCCGCGACAACCTATCCACCTATGAGCGTGCGCTCGGCTATGCCGGGACGACGTCTGCAGCGCTGAATACCGGACAGTCATCGACCTGAAACACCTGACGTACTACTTCGACCTGACCACGAGCCCCAACGTCGCCTGGGTCGAGTTGACCCCATCTGGACCTCGCCGGCCCGAAGCCCGTCGCCATCGACCCGCACGACGAACCCATGATCGGCGACGTCACGTCCCGGTTCGCCCCGGGCGACATCGCCTTCTGATCCAGAGTGTCGAGTGAGATCACAGCGCGAGGTAGCGAGCTGTCTCACTGGTCGGGCAGCGGCCTCCTGCGATGGTATTGCAGTAGAGGTCGCGCGAATACCGTTATCCGACAGGCCGATCGGGACTGACTGTCCTACGCGATCCGTCCTTCAGCGATCGCGCGTCGGCGTTTTGCGGGCTGCTCCCACCGTTTCGAGACTTCGAAAACTGCTCCGGTGCTGGCCAGCCCGCGGGTGACGACGTCTGACTAAGTGTCGCGCTTCCGGTCACTCGGCCGGATCAGTGAACATATTGGGGTCCCCGGGTTCGTTCTCGAGCACTTCGCGATCGAACTTCCACATGTAGGCGAAGTATCCGAGCCCCGGAATCAGCAGGCAGACGGGAATCAGTATCGGGACCAGCGTCGGAGCGGAGACGATCACCGTGAACAGCGCAACGAGCGTCCACACGAGCGCACCGATCGCGACGGGCCATTCGAACCGTCCGAGATCGAAGCCGCCCTGC
The DNA here is from genome assembly GCA_035633295.1 of Ilumatobacteraceae bacterium. Taxonomy (GTDB): domain Bacteria; phylum Actinomycetota; class Acidimicrobiia; order Acidimicrobiales; family Ilumatobacteraceae; genus Sva-07. The sequence continues at coordinate 2,210 of DASQFE010000384.1, forward strand.
CCGCGGCCGAGCTTACGGCGTACCGCCAAGTACAGGATGATCGTCATGACGTAGGGCACGAACGCGAAGATCGCACCCGCCAGGATCAATTGCAGCAGTGCCCCACCCGGCATCACGATCATCAGGACCACCCCGACGGCGAGCACCAGCAGCGTCGCCGGTATCGGTGTCTTGGTACGCGGATTGACCCGACGCATCACCTGGTGCCCGGGAAAGCGCCCGTCGCGCGACATCGCGAAGATGTAGCGCGCTGCCGAGACCATGGAGACCAGAGCGGCTCCGAAGAACGCGATGGCGATCGCCGCCAGCAGTGGCCTTTCCAAACCGGGTCCGAACTGATCACGCATGATCTCCGCGACCGGCGATTCGCTCGCGGAGACTCTGGCCACATCGGTGATCGAAACGGTCAGCACGATCACTAAGAGAAACCCCAGCACTGCGGCCGCCGAGACCGATCCGACGATGGCCCGAGGCACGCTGTGCATCGGATCCTTGGCCTCCTCCGCCATATTCGCCGCGGTCTCGAAACCTACGAGGGTGGACAGACCGAAGATCAATGCCGCCATCAAGCCGCCGCCGACGGCGAAGTAGTCAGGGGCACCCTCGGTGATACCGCGCGAAAAGAGGTTCTCGGTTGAACCGTTGCCCGACAGCACCAAGGCGACCGTCAAGGCGATGCCCAGCACGAACAAGATGCCCAGTTCGACGCCCACCGAAAGCGAGTTGACCCAACCGACGATGCGTGTCGCGGCGATCGCCAGCACGGCCTGAATGAGCATTAGCACCACGGTGATCACCCGCGCGGTGTGCTCGCTCGGGTCCATGTTGAACAACGGCATCAGACACTGACTCGCAAGCGCATTGTCGATCGTCACCGGGCCGCCCACGGAGCCGATGACGGCAAGCCAACCGAATACCCAGCCGATCTTCGGGTTGGCCAGTCGCGATGCCCACGTGTAAGAGGAGCCGCTGAGCGGTATGCGAGCCGCGAACTGCGCGTAGACCAACGCCACCGGAATCTGTCCGACCGCCACGATGGGGAACAGCCAAATCCCGACCGGCCCTGAGTCTCGCAGCATATCGTCGTAGGTAGCGAAGATACCGATCACCACCGAGACGGACGCAAACGAAATGGCAAACATCTGGAAGCCATTCAGCGACCGCTTCAGCTCCGGCTCATAGCCGCAGTCTTCGCAGAATTCGTTGGCGGCTTCGTCGCCTGCCGTAACTTGCGTCATCTTCTTACCTGGCCCTTCGCTCCAAGAAGTCCCGCACTGACTCTGGCGGCTGTGTGGCCGGTGGAATGCTCTGTTCGTAGCGAAAGACGTTGTCGGGGTCGTACTTTGCCTTGATCGTGCGCAGTCGCTCGACGTTGGCACCCCAGTACGCGGTCTCCCAGTTCGCCATGCCGGCGTTCGGCACGTTGACGTACGCGCCTTTCACGCACGGCTCCAACGCCTCGCCGAACTCGGCGACCCAGGTCAGGAACTCGGCTGTCAACGGGTCAGCCTCGGCAGACATCCCCCCGCCGCGGGTGCCCCAGCCGCTCCCCGGCTCGGCGTAGAACAGCGCCGTGCGGTGAGCGAACGCTGAACCGCCATAAGGCTTACTGCCCGTGACCATTCCGCCGAACGCATTGGTGAAGTAGCCGCAGCCCGGCGTGGGAGCCTTCGCTACGAACGAAGCGACCAGGTCGATCGCTTCCGCGGGAAACGGCTCGGAGATGAACTGCGAGAGGAACTTCGAGTTCGCGGGCTCCTCGGTTATCGGGATCTGAAATGCGGCGTAGGTCTCGGCCCAGCTCTCGTTCGTCATCGACACATCGGGGTTGCCGACCGACAGAATGGGTGCAAGCAGTTGCGTCGCCTCGGCTTCGGATCCGGCTGCAAGGACAGCCAGCAGCACGATTTCTTGGCGGCTTATCTCGAGTTGGCTTGTGAGCCGGTTGTCGGTGTGAGGGGCCGAGTGCTGCCAGGCGTCGAAAAACCCCGCCAGGTCGTCCAGGCCGGTAGGTCAGTGAGGTGACGATGCCGAAGTTGCCGTTGCCTGCGCCGCGCAGCGCCCAGAGCAGATCTGGATTGTCATTTTCGTCGGCGATGACAGCCACGGCCCCGCCGGCGTCGGATGCAAGGACGACCTCGGCTGCCAACAGGTTGTCCGATGCCATGCCGAAGGCGCGGGTGAGCAGTCCGAAGCCGCCGCCGAGTGTCGCGCCGACCATTCCGACGGATCCTTCCGTGCCGGTCGGCGTCGCAACCCCTGCCTTGCCGAGTTCGGCCACGGCTTCCAACTGGTTCAGCCCGGTGCCTACAGTCGAGGTGTTCGATGCCGTATCGATGGTTGTCGACTTCATGTCGCTGACGTCGATCACGATGCCATCGTTGAGGTTAGACCAGCCCTCCAGGCAGTGCCGACCGGAGCGCACCCGAAGCACTACGTCGTTCTGCCCGGCCCACGCCAGCGCGTTGACGACGTCCTGCGTCTCCTGGGCAAAGACGATCACCGCGGGCTCATGAGTGAAGAGCAGGTTCCAGTCCGCGCTGGCGTCGGCGTAGTCGGCATTGCCAGGACGCACGACACGGCCAGTCAGCGCGGCCAGTCCTGCATCGGTAGAGGTCATTCGGTCACCTCGCACACACTCGCGAACGCGTCGACGTGACCGGCTTGGATGGGTTGCACTTCTCGGTACTCGAAGCGCTCGAGGTTGACGCGAACTTTACTAAGCCCTAGTAGCTTTCGAATCACGAGGTAGGGAATGACCGTCCCG
>DASQFE010000385.1:0-5735 GCA_035633295.1 Ilumatobacteraceae bacterium
GCACCGATCCTCCTGCACCCCGACGATCGGATGCTGTGGGACGTCGTCTGGCCCGGTGAGTCGCCCGATCGCCAACTCGAGCCGGGTGAAGTGCTTAGAGCCGGCGGCCACGCGCTCACCGTCGTACCCACGCCCGGCCACTCCCCCGGCTGCTGCAGCTTCCACGACGCGGCCGCTGGTGTGGTCTTCAGCGGCGACACACTGTTCTGCGGCGGGCCGGGCGCCACCGGCCGGAGCTTCAGCGACGAGGCAACGATACTGCGATCGATACGCGACCGGCTCCTGAGCCTCCCCGACGACACGGTCGTCCACACCGGCCACGGCGACTCCACGACCATCGGCGCCGAACGTGATGGCGTCTTGGCGCGCGTCGCCGAACTCGGAGTGTGATGTCCACAGCGCCAATCCCGGTCGAGGGAGTCGTCCAGCACTACGCCTGGGGCGACCCGACGTTCATCCCCGAACTGCTGGGTGTCGCCGCCGACGGGCGACCGTGGGCCGAACTCTGGTTGGGGACGCATCCGAACGGCCCGGCCATCACCGACGACGGGCGACCGTTGCGCGAACTCACCGGCGGCCTGCCGTACCTGTTGAAGGTGCTCGCTGCCGCAGAGCCGCTGTCGTTGCAGGTCCACCCGACGACCGGCCAGGCGATCGATGGGTTCGCCCGCGGGGTCTATCCGGACGATCGGGCAAAGCCGGAATTGCTATGCGCACTCACCCCTTTCGATGCACTCTGCGGTGTGCGGCCGGTCGAGGCGACCCTGACCCTCCTCGACACGATCGGGGCCGACGGCCTGGCGCAGGCAGTCCGATCAGAGGGCGTCGCCGCCACCATCGAGTCGATCTATCGCGGCCGTTTCGATCCGCAGCCCACGATCGTCGCGTGTTCACGCAGCAGCCGGATCGAGGCGCAGCTCGTCACGTCGCTCGCCCCCCGCTACCCCAGCGACGCGAGTGCCGTCGTAACGCTGCTGCTCAATCGCGTGACGCTCCAGCCGGGAGAAGCACTCCACCTCACGGCCGGGAACCTTCACGCCTACCTCGGCGGCGCCGGCATCGAGTTGATGGGAGCGAGCGACAACGTGGTGCGCGGCGGCCTCACCGTCAAGCACGTCGACATCGACGAACTCCTCCACATCCTCGATCCCACGCCACTCGAACAACCCGTGATGGCCGACGCGGCAACGACCGGCCGGTACCCGCTCCCCGAGGCCGGCTGCACGCTGGTGCGCATCGAGGCCGGCGAGACGCACACCTCGGCCGGCCACGAATTGGCCATCGGCCTCGATGGCCAGACGCTCTACCTCCCGGTTGGCGCAACGCTCGTCCCGAGTGCCGTCGCCTACGTCGTCGTGCTCGACTGACGTCTCGCGTTGCTCTGAAACGTCACGTTTGACCCGGCACCGTGTGACGCTTGGTCAGCGGGTGGTCTTGCGGATCTCGACGATCTTCTCGGAGACGTGGTTGGCGTCGTCGCCCTGATCGTTCATCAGTTTGGCGCGGTCCTTCTCGGCTTCCCGGGCGGCCTTGACCAGGTCGACTCGGGCCAACGCCGCCTCGACGCCGTGCTCGTTGATGAACTCGGCCCACTCGACGAGCTGCTCGACCATTTCACTCTCGGGCACGACGGCGACGTTCTGCCCCTTGACGAAGAGGTGCCCGCGCTTGTTGCCGGCGGCGATCCCGAGGTCGGCGTCACGGGCTTCGCCGGGTCCGTTCACGACGCAGCCCATCACCGCGATCTGCAGCGGGATTTCACGATCGGCGAAGGCCGCCATCGCCCGGTTGGCGACATCGATCACGTCGACCTCGGCGCGTCCGCACGACGGGCACGCGATCAGATCGACGTTCTTGCGTTCGCGTAGACCAAGCGCCTCGAGCAGCTGTCGTCCGGCCTTCGCCTCTTCCACCGGATCAGCGGTGAGCGAGTACCGGATCGTGTCGCCGATGCCCTCCATGAGCAACGTCGCGATCCCCGCTGTCGCCTTGATGAGCCCAGCCGGCGGCGGCCCGGCCTCGGTGACGCCGAGGTGCAGCGGATGATCGGTGACCTCCGAGAGCTGGCGGTACGCCTCGATCATCAGCGGCACGCTCGAAGCCTTGACCGAGATCTTGATCATGTCGAAGCCGACCTCGTCGAAGTAGGCGATTTCCTGCTGGGCCGACTCGACCATCGCCTCGGGGGTTGCGCTTCCGTACTTCTCGTAGAGCGACGGATCGAGCGAGCCGGCATTCACCCCGATACGAATCGGGATGCCCCGATCGCGCGCCTCGGCCGCCACGGTCTTGATGTGCTCCGGCTTGCGGATGTTGCCGGGGTTGAGTCGCAGCCCGTGGACACCGGCCTCCATCGCCGCCATCGCCATCTTGTACTGGTGGTGGATGTCGGCGATGATCGGCACCGGCGAACGCGGCACGATCTGCGCCAGCCCTTCGGCGGCTTCGGTCTCGTTGCAGGTGCAGCGCACGATGTCGGCCCCGGCAGCGGCCAGCGCGTAGATCTGCTGCAACGTGCCCTCGACGTCGGCCGTCTTGGTGATCGTCATCGACTGAATCGTGATGGGCGCGTCGCCGCCGACCTTGACGTTGCCGACGGAGATCTGTCGGGTGAGCTTGCGGGTGACGAGCGAGCTGGAGACGTCCACGGATGACGGCTATCGGATCGGATCGGTGATGTCGAGATACAGCCCGCTGAACATCAGCATCGCGAGGACAACGATGACGCCCATCGCGAACGGCATCAACCGTTCGACATCGGCGAAGTACCGGCCGGCCATGTGGCGTCGCTTCTCCTGGATGCGTTCGTACACGGCGATCGCTGCGTGGCCACCGTCGAGCGGCAGCAGCGGCATCATGTTGAACACACCCACGAAAATGTTCAAGACCGCAAGCAGGTACAGCACACCCATGAGCCCACCGGCGTCACCGACCTCGTCGGAGACGTTGGCCACCCCGTACAGGGTCGTCGGGCGGCTGGTCAGGTCGTCGTTCGTGCCCGCAAGGTGACCCACCATGTTGACCGGGTTGAGGACCTTGACAATCCCCTTCATCGACTCCCACGAGACCGGCACGATATCGGTGACGGCGTTGACGCCCGAGCCGACCAAGCCATGATCCTGATAGAGCGGCGGGCTGAAGCTCTTCACGCCGAGCAACGCCGTTCCGAACAATGGATCATCGGCCCCCACCGACGTATTCGCGCCAAGACCGACGCGAACCGTCTGTTCGGCGCCGTCGCGGACCACGACGACATCGACGATGTCACCGGGCTCGAAGCTGCGAACCGTTTCACCGAGCTCGATCGAGGTGGCAATGGCGATGCCGCCGACCGACACGATCTCGTCGTCGGCCACGATGCCTGCCTCGGATGCCGGCAGCCCAGGGGTCACTGCCCCAACGACGACGACCGGCTCATCTTGCGCCGTGATCTCGCCCTGGATCGAATACACAGTGAACAACAGCACGATGGCGATCATGATGTGCATGATCGAGCCGGCACTGATCACGAGGAGACGGCGCGGGAACGTCGCTTGGCGATACGTACGTGCCTCGTCGGCGGGATCGACCTCGTCCATCCGGTTCATGCCGATGATGCGCACGAACGCACCGAGCGGGATCGCTCGAACGCCGTACTCGGTCTCGCCACGTCGGAAGCTCCACAACCGAGGCCCGAAGAACAAGAAGAACTGCGTGGCCTTCATGCCCGTCAACCGAGCCGTGGAGTAGTGGCCGAGTTCGTGGAGGAAGATCGAGATGACCACACCCACGACGAACACGAAAATCCAGATGTTGACGAACGCCAACCACACGAACAGTCCCAGGATCGCGGCCATCGCGAGATAACCGGTCCAGCCGTTGGCCAGCTCGTCGTCGTTCAGTTCGGTCACCGATCCGCCGGCCATGATCTCGCTCTTGACGCGATCGCTGCGGCTCGGCGGGGCGAACGCGACTGCCCCGTCGTCGGCTGGTCGGTCGGTGGGTGTCAGTTGGTCGGTCATCGGTTCCATCGGTTCGACAGGAGGTGACGGGCGATCCGCCGAGCCTGAGCGTCGGCCTCGATCACGTCGTCGACGGTGTGGGGAGTTGCACCATCATGCATCGCAAGTACACCAACACACACGTCAGGGATCTCATTCCATCGCAATATCCCTGCCAAGAATGCGTCAACTGCGACCTCGTTGGCAGCGCTCAGCCATGCCGGGGCGGTTCCACCGGCGCGTCCGGCCTGGTAGGCGAGGTCGAGGCACCCGAATGTGGCCCGGTCGGGCGGCTCGAAATCGAGTCGCGACAACACCGACCAGTCGATCCGGCCGAACGGACTCCCGATGCGATCGGGATAGCCGAGGGCGTAACCGATCGGCAGGCGCATGTCGGGCAGGCTGAGCTGGGCGATCGTCGACCCGTCGGTGAACTCGACCATCGAGTGGATGATCGACTGAGGATGTACCACCACATCGATGTCGTCGTAGGGGGTCCCGTAGAGCTCGTGGGCCTCGATGACCTCCAGACCCTTGTTCATGAGCGTGCTCGAATCGACGGTGATCTTCGGCCCCATGCTCCACGTCGGGTGCGCCAGTGCCGCCTCCACGGTCACCTCTGCCAACTCCGATGCCGATCGTCCACGAAACGGACCACCGCTTGCAGTGAGCAGCAGCTTGGCCACCTCGACCTGGCCGTTGAACGACGATCGCAGGCACTGATGCAGCGCACAGTGCTCGCTGTCGACAGGCACCAACTCGGCGCCCGGCGTCGCCCGCAGCGGCTGTACCACGGGGCCGGCGGCGATGAGGCTCTCCTTGTTCGCGAGTGCGAGCCGTTTGCCGGCCCGCAGCGTCTCGATGGTCACATCGAGACCGGCGAAGCCGACCACCCCGTTGACCACTACGTCGGCCGGATCGACGACCGCGGCCAACCGGTCGACGACCTCGACGCCCGGGAGGGCCTCCGCTACAACCCGGCGCGCCACCTCATCGGCGACGGCGACGATCGACGGACAGAACTCACGCGCCTGCTCGATCAGTAGATCGATGGAGCTCCCCACCGAAAGTGCAACCACATCGTAGGCGCCTGGGATGCGACGGTTCTCGGCGCGTATGACATCGAGTGTCTGGGTGCCGATCGACCCGGTCGATCCGGCGATCGCAACCCTGGTCACGATCGATCGATCGTCAGAGAGCAGTCCACGGCTCGATGACGAGCATCAAGTAGTAGACGGCGGGCAACGTGAAGAGGAACCCGTCGAAGCGGTCGAGGACACCACCGTGGCCACGGATGATCGCTCCGAAGTCCTTCACGTCGAGGTTGCGCTTGAACATCGACTCGGTGAGATCGCCAAGCGGCGCCATGATCGAGATCACGATGCCGAGCATCAGCAGGTGGCTGGTACTCGACCAGGTGTCGCTGAGATCGCGCATGCCGATGATCAGCATCACCAACAGCGTCAGGGCCGTGCCACCGAGCAGCCCCTCGAGCGACTTGTTCGGGCTGATCCAGGGACGCAGCGGCGTCTTGCCGATGGCTGAGCCGAGGAAGTAAGCGCCGATGTCGTTGAAAACCACACCCACGGCGATCAAGACCAAGGTGTCGGTTCCCCACGGCGTGCCCGCGCCGAAGGTCGACCAACGAAGGATCAACGCTGCGAACGAACCCAGCACGCCGATCCACACCACCCCGAGCATGGTGATGGCCATGTTCGGCATGGGGCCGGCTTCGATCGAGTCGGCAGCGATGAA
>DASQFE010000386.1:0-4720 GCA_035633295.1 Ilumatobacteraceae bacterium
GGTCGTCGAACTCCTGACGCGCTCGGGAGAGACGGTCGCCGCCATCCGCCTGCTCGGCGCCGTCGTAGCGCCCGGCGCCGGGCACGACGTGTACGGCGACGACGCGGCTCGGCTGGAATCGATACGCGCCGAGCTCGAGGAGCGCGCCGGCCTCGAGCTCTTCGAGGTGGAGTTCACCCGAGGATCCGGGTTCGACGAAGCGGCCGCCGCCCGGGAGGCGACGACCGCATTCGATCGACGGGTCCGATCGGCGCCCTGAGCGCCCGAGCCTCACCAGCGAGGACCGGTCGGGTCGATCCCGAGGATGGTCTTCGCGACCATTTCATGGGTCAGGGCTGCGTTGGCCGGATGGAAGCCGCCGGCGCGCACGTCCCGGTAGAGACGCTCCAGTTCGTTGCCCCGCATCATGGCCGCACCACCGGCGACGTCGAGCGCCAGGTCGACGACCCGCTTGGCCGCCTCGACCGCCTTCCACTTCGCAGCGACGATCTTCGGGCCCCACATCACACCATGGTCGATGCCCGACACCCAGTCGTCCACGAGCCGATCCACGAGCGCCCGTGCAGGATCGAGTTCGAGGTACATCTGCGCGATCTGATGCTGCACCATCGGATTGTGGGCGTAGGTGCCTCGCGGAATGGCGACTGATGACTTCGTGGTCGCCGATTCGACCGCAAGCGCCAGCGCCCGTTCGGCGATGCCGAGATACACGTTGGCCATGATCGGCAGCGCCCAGATGTTCATGGCGAACAGAAACAGGTCCGCGTCGACACCGGCAGGGACGACCCGTGCGATTCGAGCATCCGGCACGAAGACCTCGTCGAGCATCGTGCCGTAGCTCTGCGTCGGGCGCATGCCGAGCGTGTCCCAGTCGGCAACGACGGTGACGCCATCGGCGTGGCGATCGACGAACCCGTGGACGATCAAGGGCGCCTCGGGATCGGAAATGTCGATGCCGTGCACACCGAGCAGCGACCACACCGGGCCGTTCGAGCCGAACATCTTGCGACCGCTGAAGCGGTAGCCGCCCTCGACTCGGGTGGCCAGTGTCGTCGACATGACCACCGGGGCGTCGTTGCCGGCCTCCGCGTGACCGGCGGCAACGATGCGTCCGGCAAGCGCCTCGTCGAACAGCCAGCGACACGACGTGTCACCGAAGCGCTCGAGTTCGGCGGCGAGACCGATCCAGTACGTGTGCATGGTCATCGAAAGCGCCGTCGCCGGCGCATACGTGGCGAGCCGCCTCTGGAGTGTGGCGAACTCGGCGAGGTTCAGTCCCCACCCTCCGAACTCGGCCGGCACCGCAGCGGCGAGATAGCCGCTGTCACGCAGGACGGCGAGGTCGTCGTGGATGTAGGTGTTGTCCGCGTCGGCACGTTGTGCACGAACACGGAACTGTTCGAGCACGCTGTCGGCGGGCAACGACCGAGCATTCTCCGTCCGGTCCGTGCCGCTGAGTGTCTCGGTGAGTGTCTGCATGGATGTTTCGGTGATGGTCATGGGTGACTCCTGTCTGTGGAACTGTTGGACGAGGCGATGATGCAATGCCCCGCTCGCGATCCACTGACGTGGACTGACGTGAACGGACGGAGTGCGTCAGGCGACGTCAGCGTGTCGTCAGTGCATTCACGGACGATTGCCCCATGAACGCATCCCTGCTCTTTCCGAACCATCTCCTTGCCGGCAACGCCGGCCAGATCGCCGAACTCGGCACGATCGTCACCGTGTGGGCCCATCCTGACGACGAGACCTACGTCGCCGGGGGCCTGATGGCGGTCGCCAGCCACCTCGGCCAGTCGGTCACGTGTGTGACCGCCACCGACGGCGACTTCGCTGCGACCGAAGCCGAGCGGCGACGCGTGGCCGGGGTCCGCCGCTCCGAGCTCAACATCGCCCTGCACCTGTTGGGAGTGACCGACAGCGTGCCGTTCGGCCTCCCCGACGGAGGATGTCACGAGATCTCAGACGACGTCGGCGTCGCACTCGTCGCCGACGTCCTGGATTCGCGGCACCCGGACACGGTCGTGACGTTCGGGCGCGACGGCCTCACAGGACACCTCGACCACCGGGCCGTCTCTCGGTGGACGGCCGAGGCCGTCCGTCTCGCGTGTCCCAGCGCGCGCCTGCTCTGCCCGTCCATGACGCCGGAGATGGTGACGGCCGACCGCGACATCAACGATCGGTTCGACGTCTACGCCGCCGGGCTCCCGACCGCCCATACCGACGAAGAACTCGCGCTCGACCTGACCTTCGGCGGTCCGTGGCTCGACCTCAAGCTTGCGGCATTGCAGGCCCACTCGAGCCAGACAGCCGGACTCATCGACGCAATCGGTCTCGATCGGTACCGTCGATGGGTCGCACGCGAACCGATGGTGGCCTTCGATCGGTACTGAATCCGATCCACCCGGTCGGAATCCCGCCGGCCGGACCCCGTGACTCGCGCACGTTCATCGACATCGACCACTGAGGTTCGCGTGCGTCAGACTGTGTCGATGTCGGCATCGATGGATGACGTCCTGAACGATCTGGTTGCCGAGTACGACTGCCTCGACGCGGTCCTGTCCTTGCTGAGCGACGATCAATGGTCCGCGCCGTCGGGGGCTCCTGGTTGGACGGTCCGCGACGTCGTAGTTCACCTTGCGCAGACCGAGGAGGGTGTGGCCGTGTCGCTCGCAGCACCGGTCGCTGGATGGACGACCCGCGAGGGCACGCTCGATGAGGCAGTCGATGCGAGGGTGCACGCCGACGAGACGCCTGCGAGCGAGGTCTTGGATCGATGGCGATCAGCGCGGCGATCCTCGGTTGCGGCGCTTGCGATCGCAGATCCGGGAGTGGTCGTCCGGTGGGCGGCTGCCCCGCTGAAACCCAAGACGCTCGCGACCACTCGCCTTGCCGAGCACTGGGCCCATCGGCTCGACATCTGCGAACCGTTCGGTCTGGAGGTACAGGACACCGATCGGTTGCGCCATGTCGCCTGGTTGGGCCACGCAACCCTGCCGTACGCCATGCAGCTCGCACGGCTCGACCCGATCGAGGTGCGATGCACGCTCGACGCTCCGAGCGGTGCGGTGTGGACCTACGGACCGTCGACGGCGTCGCACTGGGTGACGGGATCTGGCGGAGCGTTCTGCCGGGTTGGCGCACGACGGATCGCCGCCGAAGACTCAGGACTCGACGTGTCAGGACCGGTTGCGGCTGCGGCCCTTGGCGTCCTTCGCAACTATGCGGCGTGAGTCGCGAACGGCTTCAGGGTCCCCTTCGCATGCAGTCCAAGGACCTCCATCACTCATGCCGATGGTTGCGCCGTTGCGGCCTCCCGACGAAATCGTCGGTGTGATCGCGTGATCGCAGAACTCGAACGCTGCGATGCCGAGGCGGTGTTGCACTCGTGAGTCGTCGAAGGAGGTGACCAGACCGCGGACTTCAGTTCGCACGAAGGTGAGGTCGCGTCAGTCGATCCGAATCCAGCTGCAGCCTGCGGCGGTCGAGCACCGCTTCGGCATCTTGCTGGCGAAGTGCTTCGGTGGCGATCTGCGTGCGGTTGGTGAGCCCGAGCTTGCCGAGAATGTTGCTGACGTGGGTCTTGAAGGCGGCGCGACCCATCGCCGAGTTGATCCCGAGCGCTTCCGACATCGGACTGGTACTGGCCTTGCCGACCTCTCCCGCCGAGCGTGGCCGTCCTTCACGCTCGACGAATCCGGCGCTGGCTCGGATGGTGGCGGCCGCACCGAGCAGGACGGCGGCCGGGGCCACAGGACCTTGTAGCATTGTGCGGCCCAGACGTCGAAATAGTTCTCCGGCACGCCGCCACTCTGGTCGTACGCAGCGATAGTCGCAATCGGGTGTCGAGTGACCGGCTACCGAACCGATCGCCCGTCCCGTTCTGGCAGGCTTGCCGGGTGGGACTGAAGTTGTTGCCGAAGGTCACGCCGCTCCACCTCGCTCAGGTGCGTCTTCCTGAAGGCCATCCGGCTGCCACATCTGGATCATCGGTGCCGGTCTACGGGTTCGCGATCGGTCATCCGGACGGGACAATTCTGGTCGACACCGGTGTCGGGCACGGAAGCGCCGTCATCGACGACCTGTACCAGCCGGAACGATCCGAGCTCGACGAGGGCCTGGTGCGGCTTGGCATTCACATCGACACCGTGATCGCTGTTGTCAATAGCCACCTGCATTTCGACCATTGCGGACAGAACCCACTGCTGCACGGCCACGCAACACGCTTCTACTCGCAGGCCTCGGAAATTGATGCTGTCAACGCCGATCCGTACTACACCGTCGCCGACTGGGCGATTGCGCCGGCATCACAGCTACGAGTGGTCCGCGGCGATGAACAGATCGCCGAGGGGGTCTCGGTTCTCGCAACTCCCGGGCACACCGCCGGGCACCAGTCGGTCCTCATCGAGGGCGGCGGGCGACGAGTCGTCATCGGAGCCCAGGTTGTCTGGCACCACTCGGAGCTCACCGCCGAAGCGGCGAGCAGGGCGAACGTTGACCCCGACCCCGACTTGGAGCGGGCGGCGGTCGACTCGATCCGGCGGCTCAAGGCGCTCGAACCCGAACTCATCCACCTGAGCCACTGCGACGCGTACCGACCGAGCTTGTCATGACGTCGCGCTCACAGAAACGCAACTCCGACGTGGCGGTCGGAATCACTCGATAACCCGCCCGCCATGAACCGGTCCGAACCGTTCGACACGCACGACATATCTACCCA
>DASQFE010000387.1:0-2923 GCA_035633295.1 Ilumatobacteraceae bacterium
ACCGGCCATCAGATAGGTGTGGCCGAACTTCGTCAGGAGGTCGGGATCGACCCCGAGTGCCGCGGCGATGTTCGTGAGCGGTCCAAGTGTGACGAGGTCGTGGCGTCCCGGCTCGTCGGACGCGATCCGCAGCAGTGCGCCAACTGCGTCGTTCGATGTGGCAGCGCGCGACGGATCGGGCAGCGCCGCGCCGCCCATGCCGTCGGCACCGTGCACGAACTGCGCCGTGTTCAACGCTCGCGTCATCGGCTCGGCCAGACCAGCGTGCAACGGAATCTCAGCGCCACCGCACAGGTCGAGCGTCACAATCGCATTACGCACGGCGAGATCGAGCGGCACGTTGCCGGCGACCACCGTCACCGCACGCACGTCGACGGTGGGCTCCTTGACTGCCAGCACGAGTGCAATTGCGTCGTCGGAGGCGGTGTCGGTGTCGATCACGATGCTGCGGCGTTGCATCCTCGAATTGTGGCCGACTCGACGTGATTCGAGTGCCTTCAGGTATTGAGGCGGTAGAGCCAGATCGGCGACGTCACGCCCTTCACCCGCGTCGGGCCGACCGGGTGGAACGCTACGTTCGCAGGCGCAACGCCGACCGAGTCGACGACCTGCTCTGACACCAACAGCTCGCCCGGCCCTGCGAGGTCCGCGATCCGTGATGCGATGTTGACGGTCTGGCCCACGAAGTCGGCGCCACGCTCGACCACTTCACCGCAGTGCATGCCCATGCGCAGTGCCAGCGGGAATCCACGTTCCGATCGCGCCGTCTCGACCGCTCGCAGGATTCGTCCGGCGGCCTCGAGACCCTGCGTCACATGATCGAACCAGAGCATCAGTCCATCGCCGAGTTCCTTCACGACCTGACCGATACCGCCCGCGAGGGCGTCTCGGGCAATCGTCGACTGTTCATCGAGCACCTCAACCGCCGCAGCGTCACCCCGCGCATCCGTGAACTCGGTGAAGCCGACGAGATCCGTGAACAGCACCGCCCCAGTGCGCGTGGCGGTGGCATTGCGCGCGTGACTCATCGGTTCGAGACGTCGACCCGGCCGCTCCCCGACCGAGCGACGACAACACAGTCGAACGCAGCTGCGTCGACGATGTCACCCCTCGACGACACGATCTGCGGTCGCACGGCCGAGGGCAGTGAGATGCCGATCCGACCTGACACGGTCTCGGCGTCAACGTCATCTGCAGTGGCCATCGCAATCTCCACGCGGCCACTCACACAGTGAGCGCGCACCGTGCCGTGTGCATCCTTCAACACGATCCGACCACTGCGGGTTGTCACATCGGCCTCACCACAGCGACCGACCTCGATCCGCCCACTCGACGCAACTGCCCGACACGTCGACATGGTTCGTCCGACATCGATGCGTCCGCTCTTGGTGCGCACGTCGACAGATCCGGCGGCGTCGATCGACACTCTGCCGGACGTGGTCACCGCCGAGACCGACCCCACACGTCCCTCGATGGTCACGCGCCCCGATCTCGCGCCGACCACCAGATCGGTTCCTTCGGGCACCCGCACACTGACCCTTGCATGCCCGCCTTCGATGGTGGTCGACGATTCATCCGTGAGGAGCGGACCGGTGTTCGATCGCACCTCGGTGAGGCCGGGTTCGGCTACCACCTTGATCGACCCGCTGGTTGTGCTGATGCGGACGACCGCGGCCTTCACCGGAGTGGGGAGCGACATGATTCGACCGTAATCGACCACCCAACGCCCGAACGACGGTCAAACGTCACGCCGACCCGCTGACACCATCATCCCAAACCGAAAAATGCCTGGATATGCGCGCTCAGCGCGCAAATTCAGGCACATTTCAGAATTGAGAGGGTGGGCCGAGGCCCACAGAGGTCAGTCGAGGCGTTCGATGATGGTGGCGTTGGCCATGCCGCCGCCTTCGCACATCACCTGCAGGCCATAGCGGCCGCCGGTGCGCTCGAGTTCGTTGAGCAGCGTCGCCATGAGCTTGGTGCCCGACGAGCCGAGCGGGTGACCGAGGGCGATGGCGCCACCGTTCACGTTGACCTTGCTCATGTCCGCACCGGTCTCCTTCTGCCAGGCGAGCACGACCGAGGCGAATGCCTCGTTGACCTCGAACAGATCGATGTCGTCGATGGTGAGGCCGGTCTTCTCGAGGATCTTCTTGGTGGCCGGGATCGGACCCTTGAGCATCGTGACGGGATCGGCGCCGGTGACGGCGAACGCGTGGAATCGGGCGCGGGGCTTCATTCCGAGCTCTTCGGCCTTCTCCTTGCTCATGATGAGCACGGCCGACGCGCCGTCGGAGATCTGCGACGAGTTGCCGGCGGTGATCACACCGTCCTCCTTGAAGGCGGGCTTCAGCTTGCCCAGCGTCTCGGCGGTGGTGCCTTCGCGAATGCCCTCGTCGGCGGTCATCACTTCGACCTGGCCGTCGATCTCGACCTCGACCGGAACGATCTCGTTCTCGAAACGGCCTTCATCGCGTGCGATCGCAGCGCGCTGCTGGCTGAGGGCGCCGAACGCGTCGAGGTCCTCGCGGGTGATGCCGTACTCGGCGGCAATCATGTCGGCACCGATGCCCTGCGGCGGCAGACCGGTTTCGGCGTAGCGGTCGAGCTGCTCCTTCGGGAACGGGAAGCCCATGCCCTGCACGACCGATGCACCCATCGGGGTGCGCGTCATCACTTCAACTCCGGCGGCGACGACCACGTCGTACGCTCCGGCCATGACGCCCTGCGCGGCGAAATGCATCGCCTGCTGGCTCGATCCGCACTGGCGGTCGATGGTGGTCGACGGCACCTCTTCGGGCCATCCGGCGGCGAGTACAGCGTTGCGGCCGATGTTGAGCGACTGCTCGCCCACCTGCATCACGCAACCCATGATCACGTCATCGACCAGCGCCGGGTCGAGGTTGTTGCGCTCCTGAAGTGC
>DASQFE010000388.1:0-7238 GCA_035633295.1 Ilumatobacteraceae bacterium
AACCGGTACGGCTTCGCCGACGGTGTCGATGCCGCGTTCGATGCGCTCTGGAACGCCGACGACCTCAGTTGGTCACAAGTGCTCGCCACCGCCCGCAGCTGACGCTGCGATTCGGTCAGGAGTCGATCAGGTTGCGTCGTAGTCTGCGATGATGGTGCAACTCCCGCGGTCCGCCGTCGAGCTCATCGAGTCGGGGGCGAACGCCCACCTGGTGACCCTGAACCCGGATGGCAGCCCTCAGGTTTCGATGGTCTGGGTGGGGGTCGATGGCGGGGACCTGGTCGCCGGCCATCTTCGGTTTCACCGCAAGCTTCGCAACGCCGAACGGGACGATCGAGTCGTCGTGTCGTTCGAGGGGCCCAACCGAAATCAGCTCGGGCTCAGCGACTACCTCGTTGTGCACGGCACGGCACGCGTCGTCGAAGGTGGGGCGCGGGAACTTCTGGCGTTACTGGCTCCCCGATTCCTGGGTCCGGACGTCGTGTTCCCGCCAGACGGCGCCCCGGATGGATGGGTGTTGCGCATCACCCCGACCCGCATCGGTGGCAGCGGCCCCTGGATCACGGCGTAGGAACCAGATTCAGTCGACGGCGACCGGGAGATGCTCGAGCCCGCGCAGGTTGATGCGACCATTCCATTCGGGTTCGGCGGCAACACGGGCGTTCGGGAAGCGGCGGACGAACGTGCCGATCGCCACCTGCGCTTCGAGGCGGGCAAGCGACGCACCGAGGCAGTAGTGGATTCCGCTCCCGAACGACACGTGCTGCGCTGCCCCCTCCCGGCCGATGTCGAGCTCGTCGGCTGTCGGACCCCACTTCTGCGGATCACGGTTCGCCGATGCCAGGCCGGTGAGGACGAACATGCCCTTCGGAATCGTCTTGCCACGGATCGTGATGTCGTGCAGGACCACCCGGCGTGACAGCTGCACGGGGCTCACGAATCGGAGAAGCTCGTCAACGGCGTTGGCGTCGAGCGACGGATCGTCACGGAGCAGCGTGAGCTGATCGGGGTGCCGAAGGAGCTCGTAGATGCCGGTGCCGATGAGGTTCACCGTGGTCTCGTGGCCGGCGATGAACAACAACACCACCTGGTCACGAAGTTCGACCGATGACAGACGATCGCCGTCCTCCTCTGCGGCGATGAGTGCGCTGAGCAGATCGTCGGCCGGATGGTCGCGCTTCCATGCGATCACCTGGTCGATGTGGGCCTCCATCGCACGCGAACCCTCGATCGCGGCGACGATCTCATCGTCGGAGATGATCGGGTCGAGCGTCTTCACGACGGCGCCCGACCAAGCGGCAATCTGCTCCTTGTCGGCATCGGGCATGCCGAGCATCTCGGAGATCACGTCGAACGGCAGCGGAAACGCGAGCTCGGTGACCACGTCGCCGGTGCCGAGCTCGGCCATCGGGTCGAGCATCGCATCGACGAGTTGTTGAACCCGTGGCCGCAGCGCCTCGATCGACGAAGGCGTGAAGGCCTTGCTGACCAGTCGGCGCAGGCGGGTGTGGTCGGGAGGGTCGGCGTTGAGCATGCTCGTGGACCGCTCGAACTCGGCGCCCGCTGCGGCCTCGAACATCGCCAAGCGCTTGTCGTCGAAGACCTCGATCTTTTCGTCACTCACGCTCATCGACGGATCGCGCAGGATGCGGGACACGTCGTCGTAGCGGAACAGCAGCCACTGGTTGAGCAGCGTCAGGTGGACCGGATCGTGCTCGCGCATCTCGGCGAAGTGAGGGTACGGGTCTTCGGTGTAGCCCGGCTGGAGTGGGTTGAAGAAGCGGGGCGAGACGTCCGTCATCGGCCAACCCTAGTTCTTGCCTAGTGTCGGCACATGTCCCCGACACGTCGCCGCATCGCCACCAACGGAATCGAACTCGATGTCATCGATGCGGGCGTCGCCGGTGATCCGGTAGTGATGCTGGTGCACGGTTTCCCCGAGAGTTCTCACTCGTGGCGTCACCAGATCGGGCCGCTCGTCGCCGCCGGGTATCGGGTGTTGGTGCCCGACCAGCGCGGATACGGCGAGTCGAGCACGCCGCGCACGGTCGAGGCATACCGGACCGACCATCTGTGCGCCGACCTCGTCGGCCTGCTCGACGCGGTGGGTACCGACGATGCGGTGTTCGTCGGCCACGACTGGGGATCGATGGTGGTGTGGGACCTCGCCCGCCTCCATCCCGAACGGGTCCGCGGGCTCGTCAATGTCAGCGTGCCGTACACGCCGTGGCCGGCCCCGCCGACCGACCTGTTCCGGGCGGTGTCGGGTGACCGGTTCTTCTACATCTTGTACTTCCAGTCGATCGGCCCGGCCGAAGCCGAGTTGGAGGCCGACGTGGCCGAGACGATGCGCCTCACGCTTTGGGGCGGCTCGGGGGAGATGTTCGGGCCGCCACCGGATCCACTTCCACCGATGGAGGGAACCGGGTTCCTCGAATCGATCACACGGGGAGCGCCCGTGCCCGATGGGCTTCCGGCGTGGATCGGCGCCGACGAGTTTGCTGTCTACGTCGAGCAGTTCACAGCGAGCGGATTCTTCGGGCCGCTGAGTTGGTATCGCAACCTCGACGCCGACTACGAGATCACCAAGGACCTTGCGGTGCCTTCAATGCCGACAGCCTTCATCGGCGGCACCAGGGACGGCGTGATCGCCGGGCGACCCGAGTTCGTCGAGGCAATGGCAACGATGCTGCCCGACTTCCGCGGCACCATCATGATCGACGGCGCCGGCCACTGGACCCAGCAGGAAAAGCCCGCCGAGTTCAACGCCGCCCTCCTCGACCTCCTCGCCCGCGTCAGCTGATCCCTCCTATACCGCTGTTTGCGTTGCAGTTCGGTTGGGACGGGCCAACCAAACTGTCACGCAAACACTCAATTGGGGTGGTGATGACGGGGGCGGACCATGGGGTTGCGCCAGCCGAGGCCGCGGACCTTGCCTGAGGGCGGCCAATGGTCGTCGCGGCTGTAGGCCCACCATTCGAACGGGTTGAGGTAGTACGCGCACGACTCGACCACCTTCGTGAACCGCTCCGAGCGGCGGTGAACCGCCCACACGACCACGCCCACAGCACCGCCCCCGAGCAACCAGGCGCCGTACAACACCGGAAACAGCGGGCCGAACCAGCGCGCCTGCCACACGTGCACGTCCTCGTGATCGGTGACGAGTCGACGCCGACGGGGCTGCGACGTGTCGCCGGCGCCGCTGATGACGTTGCCGACGGTGATGGCAAAACCCGACCGGGGCACGAACCCCCGCTCGAACACCTGACGATTCGAGCGTCGGCTGAGCGACGCGTCGAAGCCGGGCTTGCCCCGCACCACACCGATCACCTGCGACGCCAGCGCGCCCGCCGTCATCGGTAGCGACCACGTCGAGTCGAGGGTGAATGCGACGAATCCCGTCGAGCAGCTCCAGTCGTAGACCCTTCGCCACCCGCAGATCGCACCGTTCGCTGCCGCCACAGCACCGAGTGGAACGGCGAGCCCGAACGGTGCACCAACGGCCGCGCCGAAGGCTCCCCCGACAACGCAAACGGCGGCCGCCTCGATGAGGTTGCCGCCGTCAAGCGATTCGATTCGATTCACGTCAGCTCACTGACCGCCAAGATCAGCGACTCCTGCCGTCAGTTGCGAAGGTAGGAGAGCAGACGCAGGATCTCGAGGTACAGCCACACGAGGGTGACCACAAGGCCAAGCGCTCCGACCCATTCGTAGGCCTTCGGCAAGCCGGAGTTGATACCGCGCTCGATGAAGTCGAAGTCGAGGGCGAGGTTCATCGCCGCAAGACCGCACACGAACAGCGAGAAACCGACGCTCAACAGCATGTTGCTGCCATCCAGGAACGGCAGCGTGGTGCCGAACAGGCTGAGCACGAACGAGAAGAGATACAGCACCATCACGCCCATCGTGGCGATGATGATGGTGCGGCGGAACTTGTCGGTGACCTTGATGATGCGGGTTCGGTAGAGCACCAGCATCACGAAGAACACCGACGCGGTGGCGAGCACGGCCTGGACGACGATGCCGGAGTTCCACGTCTCGTAGCCCCTGGAGATGGCGCCGACCGCGAAGCCGTACGCGATTGCGTACACCGGGCCGAGGATCCTGGCGAGGTTGGGCTTGCGCATCGCGACGATGACAGCGATGAAGCCGATGATGATGCCCAGGAATGCCATCGGCGGGAACTGCGGAATGGCTTCCCCTTCGGGGCCAAGCGAGACCGTGACCGCATTCCAACCGAACGCACCGGCGATGAGCAGGATCACGAGCAACACAGCCGAGGCGGTGATGGTCCCGTTGAGGGTCATTCCCTTCTGCCACGTCGTGACGGGGCCATCGGTGATCGGCTTGGTTTGAACGTGGGTGCCGGCCTCGGGGGCGGCCCACCCCGGCTGGCTCGCACGGAAGTCCTGGGAGGCCTTGTCGAAGGCCTCTTCTTTGAACACTGGATTCGACATAGTCCCTCCATTGTACCCAAGTGCACCGGTCAGGCGCCCGCGTACAACTCGCGCATTCACGGAGTTCTTACCGAAGGTCGTGGGCACTCGTGGCGTCCCACAGGTCGATGTCGGGCGGTCGTGCCAAGACGCCGTCACACGAACGTGCCATGTCGATCATCGTCTCTGAATCGAAGTGCCGACGTTGATGCTCGGGTGTCTCCCACTTCTGCACCACCAGATGACGCCCGGGTACGGTCACGCTCGAGCAGAGGTCGACGTTGCGACAACCGTCGTGCATCCGCGTCAAGACGATGTACTTCGACAGCACCGCGAGAAGGGAGGCGTCGTCGGTTGCATCGAAACGCAGCGTCACAATCGTGAGCTCGACCTCCGAATCAGGGTGTTCAGCGGCGTTATCACTCATGGCGATTCTTGGGGTCCATGCATCTCCAACTGCGATATCTCATCGGGCGTTGTATCCAAACGGTTGGGGGAACCAACGACGTCGGTATCGTGACGAGCGTCTCATGTCGGCTGTCGTGCTCCTTCTCTGCAGACTCCGTCATCCGACACACTCGCACGCCGAATCCTCCACGGGGGCGCCGACAACCGTCGGAACCTCCGTTGAATCAACACAGTAGGAGCACCAGGTGGC
The DNA here is from genome assembly GCA_035633295.1 of Ilumatobacteraceae bacterium. GTDB lineage: Bacteria > Actinomycetota > Acidimicrobiia > Acidimicrobiales > Ilumatobacteraceae > Sva-07. The sequence continues at coordinate 5,095 of DASQFE010000388.1, forward strand.
CAAAGATCGCGTCGACCGTGACGACGAAGACCTTGTTCGTCTCTACCTCACCGACATCGGGCAGTACACGCTGCTGACGAAAGACGACGAGGTCCGTCTCGCGAAAGCCATCGAAGCCGGCAACGAGGCAACAGCGCTGCTCGAGGCGGCCGAACCACTCACGGCTGCCAAGAAGCGCGAACTCCGTCGCACCGCTCGCCAGGGCGAGGAGGCCGAGCGTCAGTTCGTCCAGTCGAACCTGCGCCTCGTGGTGTCGATCGCCAAGAAGTACCAGGCCTCGGGCCTGCCGCTGCTCGACCTCATCCAAGAAGGCAACCTCGGGCTGATGCACGCCGTCGAAAAGTTCGACTGGCGCAAGGGCTTCAAGTTCTCCACCTACGCCACTTGGTGGATCCGCCAGGCCATCACACGCGGCATCGCCAACACGGGCCGCACCATCCGCCTGCCGGTTCACGCCGGCGACACGCTCGCCCGCTTGCAGAAGGCGCGCTCGCGCCTGGAGCTCAAGTACGGCCGTCCCGCCACGCTGTCGGAACTGGCCAAGGAAGTCGAGATGCCCGAGGACAAGGTGACCGAAGCGTTGCGCTTCGCCGCCGAGCCCCTCTCGCTCTCCGAGCCGCTGCGCGAGGATGGCGACGCCGAACTCGGTGACGTCGTCGAAGACCGTTCGGCCGAATCACCGTTCGAGATGGCAGCCACCGCGCTGCTCCCCGACGAGATCTCGCGGCTGCTTGCCCCGCTCGACGAGCGCGAGCGCGAGATCCTCAAGCTCCGCTTCGGCCTCGACCGCGGCGAGCCGCGCACACTCGAGGAGGTTGGCGAACACTTCAACCTCACCCGCGAGCGCATCCGCCAGATCGAAGCTCGCGCAATGAGTAAGCTGCGCCACCCGTCGAGCGACACCGGCGCCCGCGACCTCCTCGCCGTCTGAGCCTTCCTCTCCGTCCACCAGCGATGAGCGAAGAGCCGGGATACGGGCCGTTGGCTCATCGCTCGGGGAAATCCTGTGCGTTGTCGGTCGACGGGTTGTGACAACGTTCGGGTATGAGTGACTACGACATCCGGCCGGTTGCGGTCGACGAACGGCGGGCTGCGAGCGACACGCTGCGCGTTGCACTCCTGAGCGGGGCGATCAACGACGAGCACTTCGCCGCCTTTCAGGCGTCGTGGGACGAGAGCGACGCATTCGCCGCATGGGATGGCGACCAATGCGTCGGCCACGTCGCCGCGTTCCGATTCGACTCGACGGTGCCCGGCGGCGCCCGTGTCCCGACCGCCGGGGTGACCCGGGTGGGTGTGCTCCCGACCCACACCCGTCGCGGTTTGCTGACGCAGCTGATGCACCGGCTGCTGCGTGATGCACACGAGCAGAACAACGTGCTTTCGGCGCTGCACGCGAGCGAGACATCGATCTATCGCCGGTTCGGATTCGGCCTCGCCACCGACTCGGCGTGTGCCGTCATCACCACCCGGCACACCAAACCATGGCGCTCGATGCCACTGCCCGGTTCGATGCGCCTGCTCCCGTATGGCCAAGTACTCGCCGTGGTTCCCGACCTGTACGAACGGGTTGCGCGGTGGCACGTCGGCTCGATCAGCCGGCCGGGGTGGATGTGGCCGCGGATCCTGAAGAACGCGTCGCAGCCGACCGTCGAGCCGTACGGGAAGGGCTCGTTCGTCGCCGTGCACTCCGACCCATCCGGTGCCGACGACGGCTTCGTGTTCTACGAGGTCGACTGGGACGAGACCTTCGCCAAGAACCCCACCGGCGTCGGCAAGGTGCACGACCTGTGGGGTGCATCACCGGCGGTCGAACTGGAACTGTGGCGGTACCTGCTCGACATCGACCTGATCACCACCTGGAAGGCAGAGCCGCGCCCGATCGACGAACCGGTCCGTCGGGCGATGCACGACTCACGTGCGTACGAGGCAGTCCAACGTTTCGACGACCAGTGGATCCGCAACCTCGACGTCGATGCCGCATTGACGGCGCGGGCCTATGGCACCGACCAGGACAGCGTGAACGTTCGCGTGCACGATCCGATGTTCGCGACCAACACCGGCACATGGACGATCTCGGCGACTGGCGCCGATCGCAACGACGGACCGGCTGACATCGAGGTCGACATCGGCACACTCTCGGC
>DASQFE010000389.1:0-3937 GCA_035633295.1 Ilumatobacteraceae bacterium
TTCCGTACGGCGTGGTGACCGCAGGCGCAGTCACCATCACGGGCAGTCCCAGGATCGACGGCAACCTCGCCGTCGGCCCGGGCGCCGCGCAGACGTACTCGGGAAGCCCCTACATCGGTGGGACGCTGGTCTCGGATCCTCTCTCGACCGGGGGCCGCCTGCCGAACTCCGCCAGAGTCATCGGCGGAGTGGTGAGGAGAGATCTCGCCGCAGCGGTCACCGACCTGCGCGCAGCGTCCGCGGCCGTTTCGGCGATGACACCAACGCAGACCTTCGGTGCGATCACCCGGACCACCACGATCGTCGGCAACGGTGGCCTCAATGTGATCGCCGCAGACCGAATCCAGCTGTCGGGATCCGCCCGTCTCGTGATCCGCGGTGGCCCGAATGACGAGTTCGTGATCAGAACCGGTCCGATCAACTTGTCGGGCAGTGCCAGTGTGGTTCTGAGCGGCGACCTACTGCCCAGCCGCGTGCTGTTCAGCATCGGCGGCCTCGGCTCGGGATGCTCGCTGACGAAGTCGAGCCGGCTGGTCGGGAGCGTTCTCGTGCCCGATGGCCCGGTGGCCGTTCGCGATTCCGCCCGAGTAGTCGGGATGGTGTTCGCCGGAGTGTCATTGGTCGTCACAGGGAGCCCTGTGCTCAAGACGATCTGACGTCGTGATCGCAGCCGAGCTCTCGCGAGGTGCTGCGCCTGTCGCATCAGCTCGGCCACTCTTTGCAGGCCAACGCCAAGGTCATCAAGGGTCGCCAGCATCCCGATCGCGACGCCCAGTTCGGCTACCTGAACGACATCGCTGCAAGCTTCATCGACGACGACCAGCCCGCGATCAGTGTCGACACCCAGAAGAACGAGTTGATCAGCGACGACGCCACGCAGGCAACGAATGGACACCTGCAGGTGAGCCCGAACGGGTCCACGTCCACGACTTCGCCGACCGTGCGTAGGGCGAGTTCGCCAAACCAATCCCGTATGGGATCTACGACGTTGCCAACAACGAAGGCTGGATTTCGGTCGGTGACCTCGCGGACGAGGGCTCACCATGACGACCGTCCGGCATATGGAGCGGCACGCCGGACCCGTCTGACGTGGTGCGTCCGAGACGCGAGACTGCGGTCATGGGTTCCAGTTACACCCCCGAGCAGCCGGTGGTACTTCGCTTCCCGTTTCGTGGCCGCTGGCTCGTACAGAACAGCCCGGCCGATCGCGTCCCGAGCCACGGGACGACCGCGTTCGGCAGCGCATACGCAATCGACTTCGTACCCGTGGACGAGCAGGGTCGGTCGGCGCCCCGCTCATTGCGCAGTTTCGTCAGGAGCGAGCCAGCCGAAGTCTTCGTCGGTTTCGGCCGGCCCATCCTGTCGCCGATCAACGGCACCGTTGTCAGTACGCTTGATGGCGAATCCGATCATGAGGGACGAAGGTCGCAGCTGACCCTTGTCCCGTACATGTTGGCTCAGGGCCGCCGCGTCAGAGCGGGCCCAGCTGGCATCGCAGGGACTCACATCGTCGTAGCGATTTCACCCGCTGGCCCTCTCGTCCTCCTGGCTCATCTTCGCCGTCACAGCGTTCAGGTGAGCCCCGGCGAGTTCGTCTCCGCAGGACAGCAGCTTGCCGCCTGCGGCAACTCGGGCAACAGCACCGAGCCCCACCTCCACGTACAGGTGTCCGATTCGACCCATTGGGATGAGGCAAATGGAGTTCCCCTGGCGTTTCAGCACCGCTCGGGGGCGACGTGGATCCCTGACAACACCGAGATCGTTGACGCCTGAACGGACACATCTCCGGTTTCCCGAGAGGTCGTCTTCCCTCGATCCACCCGATATCGACGCACGATACTCACAGCCACGTAATCCCATCACCAAGCCGGCAGAAGCAGCGACACGAGCGTGTCGCCAAGCCAGTCGGCGTAGGCGTCGGAGGTCCAGCCGCAGCGATCGACGAGGTTGAGGTACACCTCGGGTCCGTTGAGTGTCCACACGATGTCGATCGCCGCCTCGGTGGTGACGCCGACGGCGAGTTGGCCGGCATCGCCGATCGGGCCGACGACACCGGTGGTGCCGAGGCGTCGGCGGCGCATCGCCTCGGCGAACGCGTCAACGAGGTCGGCGTCGACGGTAGACGCCTGCTCGAGAACGCGGAACATTCGTGCTGCGCCGTCGTGGATGCGCCGGACTGCACGGGCGTAGGCGCGAAGCCGCGTCGCTGGATCCGGGGCCTCCCAGACCTCGCGCATCCAGTCCCGGTCGTTGACTGCGACCGGTCGGTCGTCGCCAGCGATCGCGAGGTCGAGCGCGTCGAGCAGCACCGCCCGCTTGCTGCCGAATGCTGCGTACACGGTCTGCTCGGCCACGTCGGCAGCTTCGGCGAGAGCCGCGATCGAGGTCGCTCCGTAACCGCGCTCGACGAACAGTTCGATCGCCGCCATGCACACGCGACGACGGGTTTCGCGGGCGCGAGCGGCGCGGCGGGGAAAGCGTTCTACGTCCACCATCGACCCTTGACCGTAGCTTCACTCAATGAATAGAGTGACACTTTACTCATCGTGATGAAGCAAGGGGTGGGAATGACCGCTGAGACCATCGACACGCGATTCGACGACCGCCTGCGTTGGTTCGTCGGCAGCCTCAACCGAGTCGTCGCCACCGCCGAGGAGACCGGCGGAGCGTTCGGCCTGATGGAGCAATGGGCCCGACGCGGATTCGCCCCGCCCATGCACGTGCACCATCGCGAGGATTCCGCCCTCTACGTGCTCGACGGCACCCTGCGGCTGCGGGTCGGTGACGAGGAGTCGACCGTCACCTCCGGCCGCTTCGTATTCCTCCCGCGCGATGTCCCGCACAGTTTCCGGGTTGACAGCGAGGACGCGCACTTTCTCGAACTCGTCACGCCTGGCGGCTTCGAGCAGTACCACGTCGACGCATCCGATCCCGCGGAGGCGGCGACGCTACCGCCCGAGGGCGCTCCAGACATCCTGCGTCTCCTCAGCGCGATCGGCCCGTACGACGCCGAGATCATCGGCCCTCCGCTGTGACCAACACGAGTAGGGGGAACGCGTCATGCCGGGGGGTGTCATGACCCAACTGCTCATCCGACTGTTGGGCAACCCATCTGGTCACGCCGTCAACAGTGGAACATCAGTCGGGACGCTGATGTTCTTATGACGGCGCAGCTCGACTGCGGGGTATTTTGCACCGTTGCACGAGAGCGGATGACGGGAATCGAACCCGCGTTCTCAGCTTGGGAACTTGCGATTCGCCCGGACGATCAACGCTGTGACCAGGATGAACCTCGCCGCTGAGCGCCGTTGCGAGAGCCGCGTGCATCAATCGTGCAACTACGGGATTTCGAGCGCCCCAGCCCGCCGACCGGAATGCGGACGATGCACTGCCCCAGGGATCTCGGCCAACGGTCTGCTCGACACGCCTGAGGCACGAGGGGTCGGCGGCGATCGCGTGGCGCCGTCGGACCGCTGCGACCTCCCTGTGGGCGGCCAGCAGGTTCTGCCCGCTGGCGGCCAACAACGGCTGCCCAGTCAAGGCCAGCTGCCACGCACAGGGGTCAAGCTGCGGCTCGACGGCATCGCTGGAACCGTCATTCGCCGGCACTTTGGCAACGCGCCGACCGACTCGGGGACCGAGATTATGGGGCAGGTCAATCGTGCCGTAGCGCCAAACACTTCGCATGATATCGCTCGGCCGAGTGCTCGTTCGAAGGCGCGATTACCGAGCGGGTCGGCGATGGTTCCGGCTCGCGCCCTTGTCAGTCGGGTTGCTCGTCGGGCCGACCAAGGTCGAGCTCGATGCCGAGCAGCACGATGCTGTCGTCGGCGGTGAGACATCCATGATCACACGCTACGAGAGGCCAGTCCTTTCGACCGAGTTGCCGAACGCGAGCACCCAGCCGAATTCCAGCGTCCTGCTAGCGTCGCCTGTC
>DASQFE010000390.1:0-3778 GCA_035633295.1 Ilumatobacteraceae bacterium
CGACGGTGAGATCGGTGAGGCGGGCGTGTTGTGCGTTCAGGTGGCCGGCGACCTCGTTCAACCCGGCATCGATCTGTTCGATGTCGAGGGACGTGGCGCCGGTTGACTCCATGGAGTCACGATAGTACACCAGTACGAGTATTGCAACATGAAACGTACAAATATTCGATATGTTCCGCGATCAGCCGTCGCGCCAGGTGTCATCGAGAGGGGTCACATCGGTGACATGTATCTCGCGACCGAGCGACGCCCCGACGAGTTCCAATCGATCGCCGCTCCAGAAGGTGCCGGGGTCGTACCAGTTCGGTGGCCGCTCATCGCCGAGCAGGCCCATCCGTTCGAACGTGATGGCGACCAGCTCGGCGCAGTACACGTCGGTGAGCGAGATGCGGTGGCGTATGCGACCGGTGACCCAGTGCTTGGCCAGCGATGCTGTGCTCGGGAATCCCCGCCCGCTGTACTCGTCGACGACCGAGAGTGCCCGGTTCTCCATTTCGTCGGTGGCCTCGATGTCGATCTGACGGAACCACGGCTGCTGGCCATAGCGATGCGTCCACACGCTCACTGCGCGCTCGAGGTGGTGGAGTTGAGCCCCACGTTCTCGTTGGCCGGTCCAGACGTTGGGCATGCTCGCGCCGAGCTCGGCATGCCAGATCAGGGGTGGCAGGTCGTCGAGCGCCAAGACGACCCCGACGTGATTGACCGGGCTGTTGGTGAAGAACCGAATCGCCCGATCGGCGGTCGACTGGCCGCGAAACAGCCAGACGTCACCGGTCGCTGCTTCGGCGAGGGCGTCGTGCAGTGTCATCGAGTCGGTCATCGGTGCCATAACGTACGTGGTCGTGCGCTGGGCCAAGTTCCTCGGAGTTGCCGGCCTCATCGCGGTGCTCGGAGCCACGGGAGTCGTCGTGTACCAGCGACGTCAACGACGTGAGTGGGTCGATCTGCCGCCCGACGAGCTTCGTTCGCGCCTTCACGCTCGGCTCGACGCAAGCTCCCGGTAGACTGAGGCGATTGGGGCGATTGTCCTGAGCGCAACCGGTCGTGGGTACTCCACCGACGGAGCGTCGAGGGAACGAGGCATCACATGGCCACCAAGAAGCAGCCCGCAAGCCGTTGGCACGACGGCACCACCCCCGTCGAGGATCTCCCGGAGACGGAACAGATTGCTCATGAGGTGGTCATTGCGCGTCGTGACCTCGCACCGTCGGTCGAGCGGATCATGGATGCCGAGTTGAGCGATGACCAGCGCAACATGGCGATGACCATGTTCCGTGATTCCCTGACGCAGGACGGTGACCCGAACCGCGACCCTCGCGTCGCGATCGCTTCTGCTGTCAAGGCTTGATCGCGGCGGGTGTGGCCCTTTGGCTATCGCGCCCCGTACTCGACGGTTGTGAATGGCCAGTCGGTCTCGAGCCACGTTGAGACTGCCTGCCAGGTGACGACGTCCATCTCGGCACGGCTCGCGATCACCCATGAACTCACCGAAGCGTCCGCCGTTCGCGACGGGTAGATGTAGACACATCCGATCACGTCGTCGCCATCGAGAATCGAGTAGGTGAAGCCAGAACGATTCTCAAAGTCCGTCGCATGTCGCATCAGGTCGGCGAGGTTGGATTCGAGTGTCATCGCCGTCGGCCAGGCGCCGCGCGGAAAGTCGGGGGTTTGCCGGATGTGGTCGATACTCGACATCCAGGCGCCGTGATCTCGTTCGTTGTGTTGGGGCCCAAGGGGTTCCAATCGGAAACCGGGACCCTCGAAGCTGAGTGGCACCTCGAAGGTGTCTGCGACGAGACTCATGCCGTCAGGGTAGGTGCCGACGAGCTCACGACCCATCGAGGGTAGTAACGGTGCTGCGACTCAGGTAGTCTTGCTGGTATGAAAGTCAGCGTGAGCGTGCCCGACGACGACGTGGAGTTTCTCGACAACTACGCCAAGACCCACCACGTCGCATCTCGCTCCGCAGCGGTACAGCGGGCGATTCGCCTGCTCCGCGCTTCGGAACTCACCGACTCCTACGCAGCTGCGTTCTCTGAATGGTCCGATGATCCTGACAGCGCAGTGTGGGACACGACGACTGCGGACGCCTGATGCGTCGCAGTGAGATCCGCCTCGTCAACCTCGACCCTGTCGTCGGGAGCGAAGCTGCACACACGCGTCCTGGGGTGATTGTCAGCAACGACGGAGCGAACACGACATCGCAGCGACTTGGACGCGGCGTGGTCACGGTCGTCCCGGTCACGTCCAATGTCGACCACGTCTATCCGTTCCAGATCCTGCTTCGCGCCGAGGAGACCGGCCTCCACGTCGACTCCAAGGCGCAAGCCGAACAAGTTCGATCGGTGGCAGTCGAGCGCATCGGGACCTTGATCGGCAGCGTCCCGATCCACCTCATGGATGACCTGGACAACGCGCTGCGCCTCCATCTCGACCTCTGAACTCCAGTTCGGTAATCGCACACCCGACGGGCCCCAACGACACCTACATATCATGCAAAGTGGGTCGCCTCCTCGGCCGGCGGGAGCTTGACATGGTCAAGGTCGTTTCCTATTCTACAACCATATGGTTGTAGATAACGCATTGGTGCTCAGTGACCGTGAGGTGGACCGGATCTTTCGAGCGTTGGCCGATGCGACGCGACGCGACATCGTTCGGCGCACGCTCGGCGGCGAGGCCTCGGTCTCGGAGCTGGCGGGCGCCTACGACATGTCGTTCGCTGCCGTCCAAAAGCACGTGGCCGTCCTGGAGGGAGCAGGTCTTGTGACCAAACATCCCCATGGTCGCGAGCGGATGGTCCGCGGCAACCTTCACGCCATCCAGCGTGCCCAGGCGTTGCTCGAGCGGTACGAGCAGATCTGGCGATCTCGCATCGACCGTCTCGACGAACTTCTCGCCGACACCGACGAGTGATCCCGAAGAATCAAGGAGAAGGAAGAGCCCATGCCCATCACCTCGGTCGAGAAGGATCTCGACGCACTCACCGACGGATTTGCCGACGCCGAGGGCCAAGAGAACCCCGCCGTGCCGTCGATGCGGATGACCTTCTCCTTCGAAGACACCAACGACGGCTCACGCCTCGTCACCACGACCCATTTCGGCTCACTCGATCAGCTCGAACAGCTGCTCGACATGGGTATGGAGGAGGGTATGGCGTCGGCCATGGGCCAGATCGATCACGTGCTCGCCGACCTCGAGTCGTTTGCAGCCGGCCGCGGAACCGAACAGCAGATCCTGTCCGACACCCAGGTCCGCGTCTCGCGCATCATTCGCGGCACCGTCGAGCAGGTGTGGCACGCCCACCACGACCCCGCGATGCTGCAGCAATGGATGCTGGGGCCCGACGGGTGGACCATGCCCGTCTGCGAGACGACCACCGAGGTCGGCGGGGCCTACCGCTACGAGTGGGAACCCGAGGACGCGTCCGAGGAAGGCTCGCCCGCACGTTTCGGCTTCGAGGGTGAGTTGCTGGAGTTCGACCCACCACACCGTGCGGTCACGACCGAGCGCATGATCGGGATGGAGGGTCCGGGCAACCGGAACGAGCTGACCCTCACGCCGTCTCATGGCGGCACCCTGCTGAGCGTCGTCATGACCTTCCCGAGCGCTGAGGTGCGCGACACCGTGCTCGATACCGGCATGGTCGACGGGATCGAGCCCAGCTACGCCCGCCTCGAAGGCGTGCTCGCATGAGCCCGACCAACCGGGTGACCGCTCCGATCATCGAACCCGGCAGCAAGGTCAAGGGCCCGGCTTCGTACTTCCCGTCGATCGAGAC
>DASQFE010000391.1:0-5122 GCA_035633295.1 Ilumatobacteraceae bacterium
TCTCCGAGGGTGGCTGCGCGGACCCGAGGTAGTCAACGAGCCGTTCGCTGCTCGCCAAGAGCGTGATGCTGCGGGCGTAGGTGTAGACCTCGTCCGGCGTGAGTGGCCGCAGCCAGTCGGCGCCGGCACACCAGCCGGTGATGCCGTCGCGGCCCACCTCGGCGAGATGATCGTTCCAACCCGCTGCGTACGCGTCGAACAGTTCGACGATGTCATCGGGTGCTCGTGCGAAGTCGGCGGCAGCGATGGCTGCGATGTCGATCGCCTGCCAGGCGAAGTCGCTGTCGACGTTCTCGCCGTCGGCGCCCGGGCCGAGGTTCGTCGATCGGGTCGCCGTGACCTTGAACACCTGCTCGATGAGTGTGCAGCCGTGGTCCTCGCCGATGACCCAGCCCTGCCCGTACGCGGCATCGACAATGCGGGCACCGCTGATGTGGGGCACGCCGTCGGTGGTGCGTCGGATGGTCACCTTGTACTTCGGGGGGACGAGCGTCGTGGTGGTTGTCGTGGTGGTGGTCGTCGTGGTGGACGTCGTGTTGGGCGACGTGGGCAGCGGGATCGACTCAGGTCCGTCACCCGGCGAGCAGGCGGCCAGGACAATCATCCCGACGAGCGCCACCCTGGTCCATCGCACCGGCCCATCGTGGCAGATGACCGGGCCGCCTCCCCGACAGGCCCGTCGCCTCGACTCCAGGGGCTATCCTCTCCGGTCGTGACGGTGTTGCGAGTGGCGCTCGCCCAGTTCAACCCGACCGTGGGCGACCTCGACGGGAACGTGGCGAAGTTGATCGATGCCTACGACCGCGCCGAGGCCGCCGGCTGCGACATCGTGGCGTTCCCCGAACTCTCCATCACCGGCTACCCGCCAGAGGACCTCGTCCTCAAGCCGGGCTTCGTCGCCGACAATCTGGCCGCGCTGTCGAAGCTGGCGGTGCACACCGGTCGCTGCGCAGCCGTGGTCGGCTTCGTCGATCAGGGCCGTGACCTGTACAACGCAGCCGCGGTGTGCGCGAACGGTGAGATCGTCGGCCAGTATCACAAGCGCCTGCTCCCGAACGCCACCGTCTTCGACGAGGCAAGGTACTTCACGCCCGGCCACCCCTCCGATCCCCTCGAGCTCTACGTGATCGGCGGCGTGAAGGTCGGCATCTCGATCTGCGAGGACATCTGGAGCCCGTTCGGTCCCGTCGCCGAGCAGGCGGCGGCCGGTGCGGAGTTGAGCATCAACATCAACGCCTCGCCGTTCCATACCGGCAAGTCGACCGAGCGCGAACGCATGCTCGCCACGCGGGCGGCCGATTCCCATACGGCAATCGTGTACGTCAACCAGGTCGGCGGCCAGGACGAATTGGTGTTCGATGGGGCGTCGGTCGTGTTCGACCACGAGGGGAATCTGCTCGCACGGGCACCACAGTTCCAAGAGGCCTTGCTGATCGTCGATGTGCCCGTGCCGCCGGTGTACCGCAAACGGCTCCTCGACCCCAGGGGGCGCATCACCGAGTCGCTGCTGCCCACCGTCGAGGTATCCGCAACGCCGGTTGCTCACGCCGGGCCCACAGCCGGAGTCATGTGCGACCTCCTCGAGCCCGACAGGGAGCTCTACGACGCGCTGGTACTCGGAACCCGCGACTACTGCGCCAAGAACGGCTTCGACGACGTGGTCATCGCACTCTCGGGCGGCATTGATTCGACCATCGTGGCCTGCGTCGCCGTCGATGCGCTGGGCGCCGACCACGTGCACGGCGTCTCGATGCCGTCGCGCTACTCCAGCGACCACTCCAAGAGCGATGCACAGCTCCTCGCCGACAATCTCGGAATCGACTTCCGCACGATCTCGATCGAGCCGGCATTTCAGGCGTACCTCGACATGCTGGCGCCGTCGTTCGAGGATCGGGCGCCGGGCCTCACCTACGAGAACATCCAGAGCCGCTGTCGCGGTCTGCTGTTGATGGCGTTGTCGAACGAGTTCGGCTGGATGGCGCTCACCACCGGGAACAAGAGTGAGGTGGCCGTCGGCTACTTCACCATCTACGGCGATTCTGTCGGTGGGTACGGCGTGATCAAGGATGTGCTGAAGACGCGCGTGTACGACCTGTGTCGCTACGTCAACCGTACGGCCGGCCGTGAGATCGTGCCCGAGGCCGTGATCACCAAGCCGCCGTCAGCCGAGCTGCGACCCGACCAGCGCGACGACCAGAGCCTGCCGCCCTACGAGGTGCTCGACCCGATCCTGCAGCTCTACGTGGAGGACGACCGCACCGCGGCGGAGATCATCGAGCTCGGCCACGACGAAGCGATGGTTCGTCGGATCACCCGCCTCGTCGACGTGGCCGAGTACAAGCGACGCCAGTCGCCCCCGGGCGTACGCGTCAGCCGGAAGGCATTCGGCAAGGATCGCCGGTTGCCGATCACCAGCGGGTACCGCGGCTGAGCGCCCGCGTCTCGTGGCCGGGTCTCAGCCGGAAGAGAGAACGTCAACAACCCGTGCGACACTCGACTGCATCGTTTCGTCGTAGGTGGCGGCGCCTCCCAGTTCGTCGAACGACATGATTCGGCCTGCTTCGATCGCTGGGATCGATTCGCCGATCAAGACACCATCACTCCTCGGGACCTCGGGTTCGGTGAGCGCGAGGACGACGATCGGGTCGCGACCGCAGCCATCGTCGCACTCGCTGCTGCGTTCGATCACACTGGTGTGATGGGTCATGGTCATTCACACTCAGCCGACGTTGCTCACGATCTCGACGAACTCGTCGATCCTGGGATCCGCCGAGCTCTTTGGATCGCCGTCGGCGTGTGCGCAGCGGTCGTCGTCGTGGGGCTCATCGCGCTCTGGCCGAGCGGTGGCGGCGATCGGCTCGACCCGCTGGGCCTTGGTGGAGATCCCGTCAAGGCGTCGGTCGAGTCGGTGGCCGAGGTGCCCTGCTCGTTCGACCCGTTGCTGGCGTGCAAACTCGTCGGGGTGCTCGTCTCGGAGGGCGAGTACAGCGGCCAGCAGTTCGACATCGAGCAGCCGGTTGACAGCACCATCTCGTCGGGTGACGGGATCCTCATCGATCTCGTGGACGTCGGGAGTGGCAACGTCCAGGCCGTCTTCTACGACTTCGAGCGCAGCACGCCGATGCTGCTCCTCGTGATCCTGTTCGTCACGTCGATCATCGTCCTGGGGCGGTGGCGAGGAGTGGGCGCGCTCGCCGGGCTGGTGATGAGCTTCGTCGTCATCGTCGTGTTCGCGTTGCCTGCCCTACTCGATGGGAGCAACGCTGTCGCTGTTGCGATCGTGACCGCCGGTGCCATCGCCTTCATCGCGCTGTTCCTCGCGCATGGTCGCGGGCTGTCCACCGCTGTGGCGCTGCTCTCCACTCTTGCAAGCTTGGCGATCACCGCACTGCTTGCCGGTGTGTTCCTTGCAGCATCGAACTTCACGGGCTTCGGCGACGAGAATGTCGGCTTCCTGGATGCGTTGGGTTCGCAGATCGATCCACGTGGCTTGTTGCTTGCCGGCATCGTGATCGGGTCGCTCGGTGTCCTCGACGACGTGACCGTCACCCAGGTGTCAGCGGTGTGGGAACTGAAGCGGGCGACGCCCGATGCGACGTTCTCCGAGTTGTACGCCCAGGCGCTGCGAATCGGTCGCGATCACATCTCGTCCACCGTCAACACGCTCTTTCTTGCGTACGCCGGAGCATCGCTGCCACTGCTGCTGCTCTTCAGTGAGGCCAACGAGGGTCTGGGCTCGGTGGCGACACGGGAGATCGTGGCGGTCGAGATTGTTCGCGCGCTGGTGGGGTCGGTGGGCCTTGTCGCCTCGGTGCCGATCAGTACTGCGCTCGCTGCCAAGGTGTTGGCATCGACGAACCGGGATTCCGAACCGAGCGAGGCCGCGGCGGTCGCATGATCGACTTCGACGACGAGCTCCGCGAACGGATCGGATCGAATCTCTCGCGCCACGACCGAACCGAGCTGCCGCTCGACGGTCGGCGTCACGCGGCCGTGGCGGTACTCCTCGTCGATTCGGAGCTGGGCGCCGATGTCGACGACCCCTACGGCGCAACGCCCGAGGAGATGTCGGTGGTGCCATCCGACACTTCGGATCTCGATGGTCGCATGGCCGGCGTTGCGGGTGGAGCATCGTTCGTGCTCTGCCGTCGCAGCGCCGGCCTCAACCGGCATGCGTCGCAGTGGGCGCTGCCCGGTGGACGACTCGATCCTGGCGAGGAGCCCATCCAGGCTGCGCTGCGCGAGACCGATGAGGAGATCGGCGTGCGACTCGACGAGACCTCGGTGCTGGGTCTGCTCGACGACTACGCCACGCGGTCCGGTTACGTGATCACGCCGGTGGTGGTGTGGGGCGGGCCATCGATCGAACTGGTGCCCGATCCGGGCGAGGTGCTGGCGGTGTATCGGATCGGCCTGCACGAACTCACCCGCGATGACTCGCCCCGCTTCGTGACAATTCCCGAGAGTGATCGGCCCGTCGTGCAGGTCCCGCTGGGTGGCGACCTGATCCACGCGCCAACTGGAGCAGTTCTGGTGCAGTTCCGCTGGGTCGCCCTCGACGGCCGGATCAACGAGCGTGTGGCCGACTTCGAACAACCCGTCTTCGCCTGGGGCTGATCGAGACGCAGACCCGGCGTCTCATTCAGCGGCCGGAGTGACCGAAGCCGCCACCTCGGTCGACCCCGTCGAGTGAGTCGACCACCTGCCAGGCCACCGACTCGACGCGTTGCACCACGAGTTGGGCGATCCGGTCGCCGCGGTTGACCTCGTAGTCGGTGTCGGGGTCGGTGTTGATCAGCACGACCTTGATCTCGCCGCGATATGCAGCATCGATCAGGCCGGGGCCGTTCACCACGCTGATCCCGTGCTTGACGGCCATGCCGCTGCGGGGAAGCACGAACCCACCGTGGCCCATCGGAATGGCAATGGCGATCCCGGTGGGCACCAGTGCTCGGCCACCGCCGGCGACGAGCGTTGCCGACTCACGCGCGTACAGGTCGAGGCCGGCGTCGCCCTCGTGGGCGTACTCGGGCAGTGGGAGGTCGTGGTCGAGTTGGACGATCGGTACCGGCAAGCTCACGCCATCGAGAGTACGCGTCGCTACCACACCCCCGAAATTCGG
>DASQFE010000392.1:0-2010 GCA_035633295.1 Ilumatobacteraceae bacterium
GGCCAACTCGAGTGGCAAGCCATCGGATGTGATCGCGCCGCCGAGCGTGGTGTCCCGATCGAGAAGATCATCAACACGATGGCCGTCGACGACCTCCTCGCCTGGACCAGTTGAGACGCAGCTCTCCTCTCGATGCCCTGACCCCACCCTCCACCTCCGAAAAATGCCTCCGAGTGCGCGGTGAGCGCGCACTGCCAGGAGAATTTCGGAGGTTGTCAGGCCATCATGGCGCCGTAGGCGGCGAGCAGGAGCCCGGCGGCGCGCATGTCGCCGGTGGTGCCTTCGCCCATGCGGTTCATCACGTAGCTGAAGCTCATCTGGGCATCGACGTCGATGATCGCAAGCGAACCACCCCAGCCTCCCCAGAAGCAGGTGCGAGGGTTCGGCACGGGCAGCATCTCGCCCGGAAGGCCGAAGCCCATCCCGAGCTTCACGACCAGGGGCAGGTTGAGGTCGGGGCCTTCGTACTGCACATCAAAGATCCGAGCAACACCCTCCTCCGACAGCAGTGTGACGCCGTTGGCCGTGCCGCCGCACGCCGTCGGTGTGTGGCAGAGCGCCACCGAGCGGGCATTGCCGTGGCCGCCCACGGCGGGCATCTCGGCGCGGCGCCAGTCCTTGCGCCACGAGAAGTCGGCGCCGATGGCCGGGTTGGTGAACGTGCGCATGGCGATCGAGTTGGGATCGGTGTCGGCGGCCGAGAGGGGCGACGACGGCGGGATCACCCGAGCGACGCGTGCGTCGCACTCCGGTGGCGTGCCGATGTGGAAGTCGGCGCCGAGCGGGCCGGCGACCTCGTCGGCGAAGAACGTGCCGAGCGATCGCCCGTCGACGCGCTTGACGATTTCGCCGAGCAGACAGCCTTGGCTGACCGCGTGGTAGCCCGACTGTGTGCCCGGCTCCCACCACGGTGCTTGGGCAGCCAGCAGGGCGGCGAGTCTGCCATGGTCGAGGAGGTCGAACATCGTGAGTGGCTCGTCCCATCCGGGTAGCCCGGCGGTGTGGCTGAGCACGTGACGCGTGGCAACGGCCTCTTTGCCTGCAGCGGCGAACTCGGGCCAGTAGGTGGCGATCGGCTCGTAGAGGTCGAGTTCGCCCCGGTCGGCGAGCATCAGACAGCACAGTGCCGCCATGGTCTTGGTGGTCGACCACACGTTGATGATCGTGTCTTCTTGCCAGTCGCCTTCGACGCCCGGCACGCCGGCTTCGTTGTCGTCGGGTCCGTCGAAGGTCGCCGTTCCGCCCCACAGATCAACGACCGGCACGCCTGCGATGGTGATGGCCACCGATGCACCGACGTCGCCCTGTGTGGCGAAGTTGCTCTCGAAGGCGGTGCGGACCGCCTCGAATCCTGCTGCGACGGTGCCGTGGATGGGGGTTTCGTTGCTCGACATCCCGGCAACGTACCGTGTCCGGTCTGTTGGGTTCGGGTCCGGAAAGACCGGGTGTCTCGTTGGGGTCGGGCCCGGGGCGGCATAGCATTGCGGGCCTATGTCGAAGAAGACGAAAAGAAAAAAGGCCAAGATGCGCCGCTCGAAGGCGAATCATGGCAAGCGCCCCAACATGGGCCGCTGACGAGCTGATACCCGCCCCGTCCGTCGTCGTCGCCGCACCGTGAGCCCCCGAGTCGAGTGGCTCACCGTGTCGGGTGACCTCGACACCTGGCGATCGCTCGGTCTGGTCGTCACCGACGGCGGACACGTGCCGCTGTACGGCACCTCACTCCACATCGTTGCCCCCGAAGAGTCTGCTGCCCCGTCCGGCATCACCGGTTGGACCTTGAGCGGCATCGCGTCGCACGACGTATCGATCGACGGTCTGCCCACGACAACTGCCCCCGCCGGCACTCCCGAGTTCGCGGCGCATCCGCTCGGTGCGATCGGACTCGACCACGTCGTGGTGATGACGGCACAGCTCGACCGCACCAGTGCGGCGATCGCCGAGGCGACCGGTTGCGAACTCAAGCGGATCCGTGAGGTCGCCACGATGCGCCAGGGCTTTCATCGGATC
>DASQFE010000393.1:0-2130 GCA_035633295.1 Ilumatobacteraceae bacterium
GGGAGCCAAACCCGAGCCCCCCGGGGCGCCACCACCACCCCCGAGCGGGACCTACCAACACCCACTCGGCGAACGCCTCGACTACGAATGGCTGTACTTCAACCCGCCACCCCAACACCGACCCACCGCCTGGCCCCGAAAAACCGCCTGACGCCGCGACCGACTCAACCGCCGGAGGCGACGCGAGCCAGCAGTGCACTGGCCTCGCCACACTGACGCTCGAGGCTGACCACTGCCGATTCGAAGGCCCGGGGCGTCAAGCCCGTCGGGTCGGCGACCTCGGCAACGAACTCACGCAGGTAGGCGGCGGCGGTTCGCGATGCCGTGAGCGACTCGACCCATGCCCGCACCCCAGCGCCGTCTGGAGCATCGGGCACATCGCCGGCGCGCGCCAGCAGTTCCGGCAACGTCATCGCTCGGGCGAACGCCGAGGGTGACAGCGCTGCGATCTTCACCACGTGGTCTCGCTCGGCGGTGATGATCACGTCGGCGCCATTCACGAGTTCGGGCGTCGTCGATCCGCTGCGGTGCTGTGACACGTCGAGCCCACGCCGCTTCATCGCGGCGACCGCATCATCGATCGCTGGGATGCCTTCGGGTCCGAAGCCCGACGATCGGACGATGACCCGGCCGAGCCGCTCGGTCAGCATCGACTCGAACAGCGCGGCCATCATCACCGAGCGGGTCCGGTTGTGGCTGCACACGGTGAGGATGCGCAGGGGGGCCGTCGGCGAGTCGGTCAACGCAGATCGAGACCGAACAAGTCGTGGAAGCGCTGGTAGTACGCGGCGTCTTCCTCGATGGCCCCCATGGCGATCCAATCGCTGTCGTCGATGCGATCGTGGAGTTCGGCCAGTTCCGCGCCACCCCAACTCACCGGATAGCGCAGACGGGGCTCGTCGGTGGTGATCGCCTCATGAATGACCGAGGCCACCTCGAACGGGTCGGTCGAATTCGCCATCCCCGTTGCGTAGAACTGGAACATCCGTCGGTAGTGGGCCTCGTAGACTCCAGTCGAGTTCGGAGCATCGATGTTCTTGGCGAAGATCGCCGACTTGGTCACCCCTGGCTCGATGATGACCACCCGGATCCCGAACGGTGCGAGTTCCTGGGCCAGTCCCTCACTCAGACCCTCGAAGGCCCACTTCGACGCGACATAGGGTGACTGCGCAAGCGCTGCGATCCGCCCTGCGACTGAACTGATGTTCACGATCGTGCCGCTGCCACGCTCGCGCATCTGCGGAAGTACAGCCTGCAGGCAGCGGACCGCTCCGCAGAGATTGACGTTCATCACCGAGAGGTACAGCTCCGGCGGGCATTCCTCCGCGACGGCATTGCCGCCGACTCCGGCGTTGTTCACGAGGTGATCGACGCGACCCATCGAGTCGAGAATTTCTGCGAAGCCTTCACGTACCGAGTTGTCGTCGGCGACATCGAGTTCGAAGAGTTCGATGTCCACCCCGGCGTCGGAGGCCATTGCCTGCAACTTCTCGGCCTTGGCGATCGAGCGGACCGTGCCGGCAACACGGTGGCCCTGCTGGGCGAGGTGGATGGCGGTGGCGCGTCCGATGCCGGAGTTGGCGCCGGTGACGACGGAGACGGGAGGTGTGTTCGACATGGCGCCGAGCGTACGTCGCCTCCGGCACGGGTTCGGCCACGAGCTGTCAGTCGCGGATGCTGCTGCGAATCGTCGACACCCAGTCGTCGGCCTCACGCCACCGAGCGTCGGCGTGCTCGCGGGCCGACTCGGCGTGGGCGCCGGCGGCCGGATA
This sequence comes from Ilumatobacteraceae bacterium, assembly GCA_035633295.1. Classification (GTDB taxonomy): domain Bacteria; phylum Actinomycetota; class Acidimicrobiia; order Acidimicrobiales; family Ilumatobacteraceae; genus Sva-07. The sequence continues at coordinate 1,773 of DASQFE010000393.1, forward strand.
CGAGCCGAGGAACTTCACCGCGCCCTGCTTGGCGTGCAATGCCCGCATCGTGTCGGCGAGCAGTTCGTCGGCAACATGCGACTCGGCGTACACGATGAAGCAGTAGTCGCCAAGACCTCCGGCCTTGGTGGGACGGCTCGTGAGGTTCGACAGGTTGATTCGCCGAGCCGTGAACTCCTGAAGGATCGACACGAGGCTGCCCGGCTCGTCGGCGCGCTGGTAGATCACGAGCGCGGTCTTGTCGTTGCCGGTCGGCGCCGGCACACCTTCACGGGCCACCACCACGAACCGGGTCTGGTTGTCATTGTGATCGGCGATGTCGGAGGCGATGATGTCGAGGCCGTACACCTCGGCCGCA
>DASQFE010000394.1:0-4094 GCA_035633295.1 Ilumatobacteraceae bacterium
GATGTGCAGGAACTTGCCGACGCCCACGGTGTTGGCCACGTCACACAGCACGTTGGTGCCCATGCAGTTGGTACGCACGAACTTCGACCCGTCCTCGATCGAACGATCCACGTGACTCTCGGCCGCGAAGTGGACGACGGCGTCGTGGCCGTCCATCGCCTGCGCGACGTCGTCGGTGTCGCAGATGTCGGCGTGGACGAACTCGGCGCGTGCGTCGTCGAGGACGTCGCGGATGCTTTCGAGATTCCCCGCGTATGTGAGCGAGTCGTAGATCGTGACCGAGTGGTCGGTGGTTGCCAGTACGTGGCGTACATAGTTCGAGCCGATGAATCCAGCGGCACCGGTGACGAAGAGTTTCATGACTGCACTCCCTGACTGAGTTGGGCGAACGTGAGGGCCGAACGGTCCTTGGCCGAGATCTGCGCCTCATCGTCGGGGTCGATCGGCAGTGGCCACCGGTCAACGACGAGCGGATCGAGCGGAGTGAACGCCGAACCGGGCATGCCCGGTGCCCACTCGTGGTCGAAGCAATAGGCGTATTGAGTGGCTGGAGCGAGCGCCTGGAAACCGTTGGCCACGCCGCTCGGAACGAGGACCTGGACGCCGAGCTCGAGGTCGACCTCGTCGACCAGTCCGAAGGTCGGCGAGCCATCGCGAACGTCGACGTAGACACCACGGGCGCGCCCGTGGGCGACGCCGACGAGCTTGGTCGTCTGCTCGGCGTGCATGCCCCGCACACCTCCAATGTGCGTCATCGTGACATTGATCTGATCGATTCGCCCAAACGGCGTCCCGGCGTCAGCGAACGCCGACCGGCGGAACAGCTCGCGCACCGTCCCGCGCTCGTCGGTGACCTGCTTCATGGTGACGATCACCAGCCCGTCGATCGCGCCACGTCGCGACCCGAAGTCGACGACCTTCATTCGACGTCGATCTGACAGTGGTCGCCCACCATCAAGCGGATAGCTCGGGGCTTGCGTTTCGTGCGTGAGACGACGGCGTCGCTACCGATGAGGCTGTCTTCGAGGCGCGGGATGTCGATGACCTGGCTGCGCTCCATCACCACCGAGTGTTCGATCTCGGAGTGTCGGACCTCGCAGTCGGCGCCGATTGCACTGAACGGCCCGATGAAGCTGTCGATGATCTTCGTGCCGGGGCCAATCGCCACGGGGCCGCGGATGGTGGAGTTGACGATCTCGGCACCGGCCTCGATCACAACGCGGCCGTCGATGAACGATTCGGCGTCGACCGCGCCGTCGATACGCCGTTCGATGGTCTCGAGGATCAGGCGGTTCGCCTCCAGCAGCGGCGTCAGCTTGCCCGTGTCGATCCACCATCCGGTGAGAATTTCCATGCGGACTCGCCGGCCGTGATCGATGAGCCATTGGATGGCATCGGTGATCTCGAGTTCGCCGCGTTCTGACGGGTCGATCGACGCCACCGCTTCGTGGATCTCACGATCGAACAGGTACACACCGACGAGCGCAAGGTTCGAGGGTGGATCAGCGGGCTTTTCGACAAGATGCACGACGTTGCCGTCGTCGTCGAGCGATGCGATGCCGAAACGGTGCGGATCCGAGACTTCCTTGAGCAGGATCTGGGCCGACGGCGGATGCTCGCTCGTGCGCTCGGCGTTGAACGCGTCGACGAACGCCTCGAGGTCCTGCTCCAGCAGGTTGTCGCCGAGGTACATGATGAAGTCGTCGTCGCCCAGGAAGTCGCGCGCGATGAGTACGCAGTGCGCCAGGCCGAGCGGCTCGTCCTGCGGGATGAACGTGATGCGTGCGCCGAACTGCGAACCATCGCCGAGGTCGGCCATCACCTCGTCACGCGTGTCGCCGACGATCACGCCGAGTTCGGTGATGCCCGCGGCAACCATCGAACGGATGCCGTAGTGCAGGATCGGCGTGTTGGCCACCGGCACCAGCTGCTTGGCTCGGGTGTGGGTGATCGGCCGCAGCCGCGTGCCGGCACCGCCGGCGAGGATGAGCGCCTTCATGACGGCCTGGAGTGTAGGGCGTCGGAGAGGTCAGTCCGTGGTCACGGGTGCGATCGGCGGTGGCGGCCCGACGCCGCGGAAATAGTCGAGAATCGGTTCGGCACCGTCGTCGAGGACCAGCACGGCGTTGCCGTCCTTGGTCACGCCTGTCACGGGGAGTTGATACTTGTTCAACCCGGCCGAGAACGCCTTGCGGAGCGTTCCTGCTGCAGCCACCGGATCGAGACCCGGATCCATCCGGACCGCCGCGGTACCGGCCTCGATCAGCTTCGACGCGAGGAACGGATCGGACTGCAGCCGATCGATCGTGGCATCTGCGGTCTGTTCGAGAAAGCTCTGCTGACGTTCGATTCGGCCGAGATCGGAGCGCGGATCGGTCTGCCAGGCACCGTCTCGGAACTCCTCGTAGTAGCGGCTGCGGGCGTACTGGAGCGCCTCGATCCCGTTGAGCGTGTGACACCCGGGTTGCTGGTCGAGGCCGGTGTTCTTGTCGCGAGTGGCGAACCAGAAGCAGACCTGGGTTCCCCCCATGGCGTCGACGATGTCCTTGAATCCGCTGAAGTCGATGTCGACGACGTGATTGATCGGGATGCCCAATTCCTGGGTGATCGTTGCTGCGAGCACGTCGGTGCCATCGCTGTAGGCGGAGTTGATCCGGTTCGCACCGTCACGACCGGCGATGTTCACCCACAGGTCGCGCGGCAGGCTCACGATCGAGGCACCGTTGCCGTCGGCTTCCTGACGCAGGATCATGATCGTGTCGGAACGCCGACCCGACACGGCGTTGGTGTCGCCGATCCCGCCGAAGTCGGCGTCGTTGGGGTCGGCATTCTCCCGAGTGTCCGACCCGATGAGGAGGTAGTTCTGGGCCGGACCGTCCTGCGCCGTGAGAACGAGCTCGAGCCCCTCGATGCGTTCCACGTCGGCGGAGCGGGCATTGGCGGCCGAGATCACACCCAACGCGCCGAACCCGGCCACCAGCGCAGCGAGCACCAGCGCCAGGGGCGCGGAACTGCGACGACGCCGCCGGGGCTCAGACATGCTCACGACGTTACTGCCGGCGTTCCAGCTGCTGACGGCAGGGGGCCCGAGACGTTCGTCTCACACCCATTTCTCACCCGGGAGGTTCTCACCCGGGAGGTTCTCACCCGAGCGGTCGGACGTGGACGACATCGCCTGCGTCATAGGCGACCACCTCGCCGCTGTCGGCCTCGACGAGCAGTCTCCCTCGATCGTCGACATCGACGGCCCGACCTTCAACGAACCGGTTGTCGCCCGGAACCTCGAGACGAACTCGACACCCGATCGTCGAGAGCTCCGACCGATATGTCGGGCCGATGTCGGAGGGCAACGTGTCGAGAGTCGCCAAGATCGAGGCGAGTAGCTCGGCCGGCGCGACAATCGGTCCGAGCCGCGCAGCGTCGTCAGGGGCCCACCCGACGTTGAGCCCGAGCCCCACGACGAGCGAATCGGTGCTCGCCGACCGCTGGGCGAGGATTCCAGCGACTTTCGCTCCGTCGAGGAGCAGATCATTGGGCCACTTGAGCGTCAGGGCCACATCGGGTCGTACGTCTCGGGCGGCGAACAGTGCGGCAAGCCCGATGCGGTGCGTGGCCTCCGACGGCACTGCCGGCACCGGCGACACCGCGATCGACACGAGGAGGTTCGTGCCCGCCGGCGCGTCCCAGCGGCGGTCGAGGCGGCCCCGTCCAGCAGTCTGATGATCGGTCACGAGAACGCTGCGATCGCCAACGAGGCCCGCGTCGAGGTCGGCGAGGAGATCGGCGTTGGTGCTCCCCGTCTCATCCAGGTGTCGGACCTGCCAGCCGCTCGGCCACTCGGCCGCATCCCAGATGTCTCCGTGCACGCTCATGGCCCCTACATTGGCAGTCGTGCTCCAGAAGATCCTGATCGCCAACCGTGGCGAAATTGCCGTCCGCGTCATCCGTGCTGCCCGGGAAATGGGTATTCCCACGGTGGCGGTGTATTCCGAACTCGATCGAGATTCGCTCCACGTACGTCTCGCCGACGAGGCATACGCCCTGGGCGGACAGACCGCAGCGGAGAGCTACATCAACACCGACGTGATGCTCGA
>DASQFE010000395.1:0-28367 GCA_035633295.1 Ilumatobacteraceae bacterium
GACGCGCCCGCGGACGCGCCGAACCTGCCCTGGTAACTCTGTGACAGCCCCTGATTACGCTGGATCGTGCGAGCGCGATCCAGCGCCCGGAGCCCGCCGCATCCCCCGACCAGACACACGCCTCATGGGCGCGCCCCTACCGCGCTGCACCAACGCACGCGTCCGCGGGCACGTGCCAGCTCGGCGAGGATCCCGTCGGCCCATCGACTGCCGTCATCGAGGGCCGCGGCTTCCAGTCAGTCACTGCTTGTGATGAAGTTCACCACCGAGGAGGCAACGGCATCGGCGTGGGTATGCGGGCCCGCATGGCCGGCGTCGGCAACCATTTCGCTGCGACAGTTCGCCAGCATCTCGGCGAGCCGGCCCATCGCGTCGCGATGATGCGGCCGGGCGTGCTCGCCGTACAGCGCCAACAACGGCATCGTGATCTCGCCCGCGTTCCAGGGCGGCGACCGGCGGAGATCGGCGAGTTCCGCCACCATCGCTGCCCCCTCGGCGCGTCGATCAGCCTGTTTCGCGGCGGGGAGGTGATCCCAGACCGCATCGCCGACCAGTCGCCGCATGAACGCCTCGGCGGCGTCACCTGGATCGTCGACGATCATTGCTGCACCACCGGCGGTGTTGCCCGGCCACCAGTCGAACCACGACAGCGGGGTCTCGTAGACGACCACCGACGACACGACGTCGGGCCGTCGCGCGGCGAATGCCATCACGACGTTTCCGCCGAAGCTGTGGCCGAACAGCGCAACCGGCGCGTCGTTCGTCGCCGATGCGGCGGCGACGACAGCGGCGAGGTCCTCGACGTTGGCCTCGATGGTCCACGGCGGGCCGACCGAACGCGATCTCCCGTAGCCGCGACGGTCGTACCGAACGACGTGGAACTGTGTGTCGAGCCGGCGACTGAGCCGCAGCAGCCCTGCCGAGCGATCCATCGAACCGTGCACGACGACCACCGTGGGAAGGTCGGACCCGCCCGCCGACTCCGACCAGACACCGGCTGGGGTGTCACATCGCATCAGTCGACGCGCACGATCCGTAACACATCGGTGGCTGCGCCTGCTGGGATTGCTGCGCCGGCTGGCCGCGGTCGGTCGGCATCCGGTGCCCCGGCCAGTACCAGCACGATGTCGCCCGAAGCGACAAGGCCCGCCCGCAACGCCGTCTCAACCGCGAACCAGACCATCTCGTCGGTGGTTCCGTAGAGGTCGACTTCGAGCGGTTCGACACCCCAGCTGATCGCCAGCGAGCGCACCACCGCAGGATCGGGAGAGAGCCCGATCATGCGAGCGGCAGGACGGAAACGCGCCATCGCCCGAGCCGTTCGTCCACTGCGCGTACAGCACAGAATCGCCGATGCGTCGGCGTCATGTGCGGCCTGCGACGCGGCGTGTGTCAACGCTGCGGTGATCGGGTCGATCGGCGACATCTTCTCGTGGTGCGGCGACTGTTGCATGCGTCCGAGCCGGTTCGCCCAGTGCCGGTACGACGCTTCGGATTCGGCCCGTTCGGCCACGATCGCCATCGTCCGCACCACCAACGCCGGATCGTGTCCGATGGCGGTCTCGCCCGACAGCATGAGTGCGTCGGTGCCGTCGAACACCGCATTGGCCACATCGCTCACCTCGGCTCGCGTGGGCGACGGCGCCGTGATCATCGACTCCAACATCTGTGTGGCGGTGATCACCGGAACGCCTGCCTCCACACAATGGCGAACGATCCGCTTCTGGAGATGCGGCACATCCTCGATCGGGCAGTCGATGCCGAGATCGCCGCGGGCGACCATCACCACATCGCTGGCGCCGATGATCTCATGCAATTGTTCGATCGCTGCGCTCGTCTCGATCTTCGCGACCAACTGTGCACGATCGCCGACGACGGCTCGTACCTGATCGACGTCGGCGGCGGCACGAACGAACGAGACGGCAATGAACTCGACTCCGGCCGCCGCGACGGCCTCGGCCAGCACGAGATCCTGAGCGGTCGGCGACGGCAGTCGGAGACTCTTCGACGACAGGTGGACCCCCGGGCGGCCGTTGGCCTCGCCGCCAGTCTCGAGTTGCGCGACGACCCAGTCGGTAGCGATCTCGGTGACGCGCATCGCGATCGCACCGTCGCCGAGCTGTACCCGACTGCCCACGTCGAGATCCTCGATCAGCGTGGGATACGCCACGGTGATGTGGTCGACGTCGCTCGTGCCATTTCCAGGTCGGAGCGTGATGAACTCACCGGCGACGAATCTGACGCCTCCGTCCGGGAACGCCCCGGCGCGGATCTTCGGGCCCGGCAGGTCGGCCAACACGGCCACCGGCCGCCCGCGCTCGTGCGCGACCGTGCGGATCCGAGCGAGTCGTTCGAGATGGTCATCGAGCGACCCGTGGCTCAGATTCAGCCGAACGACGTCGACGCCGGCATCGATCAACTCGCCGAGCACCTCCGAGGAGTCGCTCGCCGGCCCGATGGTCGCCACGATCTTCGTTCGTCCGGTCATTTCTGCTTGTCTATCGTGCAATGGAACTTCTGATCATCCGCCATGGCCTGCCGGTTCGCCGCGAACTCACGACGGGGGCCGCTGATCCGGAACTGTCCGAGGCCGGGCTGGCGCAGGCTGTCCACCTCGCCCGGTACCTTGCGTCGGAGCAGATCGACGCCATCTACGCCAGCCCCCTCGCGCGGGCGCAGGAGACCGCGCTCGCGCTGCTGGACGGTCGCGACCTGGAAATCCGGACGTCGGACGGAATCGCCGAGTGGGATCAACACAGCTCCGAATATGTCCCGGTCGAGGAGCTCAAGGCGGCCAACGATCCGCGCTGGCATGCAATGCTCGCCGGCGAGTGGTCGGTCGACGAGTCGGAGGAGGACTTCCGGTCTCGGGTCGTGTCGGCAATCGAAGACATCATCCGCGATCATGGCCGACAGCGGGTTGCCGTCGTGTGCCACGGGGGTGTCATCAATGGATATCTCTCCCACGTGCTCGGCCTCGACACGTTCGCCCGAGGCTTCTTCTATCCCAACTACACCTCGATCAATCGGGTGGCAGCGGCGGCGAGCGGCGAGCGATCACTCGTCACCATCAACGAGACCAGCCACCTTCGCGGAACCGGGCTCCCGATGGGTCTGTTTCAGCAGGGCTGAGCAATGAGTCGACCTGCCATCAACCCCCTGAACGATGACCTGATCGCCTTCCTCGACGCGTCGCCGTCGCCTTGGCACGCCGTTGCCTCGACCGTCGACCGTCTGGTCGGCTTCGAACGCCTCGACGAAGCTGATGCATGGGACCAGGTTCCGGCGGCCGGTTACGTCGTGCGGGGCGGGGCGATCATCGCCTGGAAGCTCCCTGGCGATCTCAGCGGCGGCCACCCCGGCCCTCACGCCCCGTTCAGGCTTGTCGGCGCCCATACGGACTCGCCGTGCCTGCGGGTGAAGCCCCACCCCGATGCCGGCGGCTCCGGCTGGAAGCAACTCGCCGTCGAGGTGTACGGCGGCATCTTGAACAACAGCTGGCTCGACCGCGACCTCGGGGTGGCTGGGCGCGTCGTCGGCATCGACGGCACCACCACGCTGGTCAACGTCGCCGAACCCGTCGCCCGCGTGCCACAGCTCGCCGTCCACCTCGATCGCGAGGTCAACAGCGCCGGACTCGTTCTCGACACCCAGCAACACCTGAGCCCGGTCTGGGGTGTGGGCACCGCATCGATCGGCGAGTTCGCCGAGTGGATCGGCGAGGCCGCCGGCATCGACGCTGCGCCAACATGGTGGGAGCTGTGTCTGTACGACGTACAGGGCGCCTCGGTGCTCGGCGCCGATCGGTCGCTCCTCGCATCTGGGCGTCTCGACAATCAGCTGTCGTGCTGGGCGGCCGTCCGTGCGCTGGTCGACGCCGATCCGGTCGACCACGTCGCGGTGATCGTGTTGAACGACCACGAGGAGGTCGGCTCTGCGAGCGCGACCGGCGCGGCCGGTCCGTTCCTGCACACGGTGTTGTCACGGCTCGTCTCGGCCCGAGGGGGCTCGCACGACGATCTCCACCGGTCGTTCGCCACGTCCGCGTGCATCTCGGCCGACAACGCCCACGCGGTGCATCCCAACTATCCCGAACGCCACGAACCCGGGCATCGCCCGGTCGTCAATGCCGGCCCGGCGATCAAGGTCAACTCCAATCAGCGCTACGCCACCTCGGCCGAGACGGCCGCTGTGTTCCAACGGGCGTGCGAGCGCGCCGGCGTGCCGTGGCAGGTTTTCGTCTCCCGCAACAACATGCCGTGCGGATCGACCATCGGGCCGGTGACGTCGACCCGCCTCGGCATCGCCACCGTCGACATCGGCGTGCCCCAGTTGTCGATGCACTCGGCGCGCGAGTTGTGCGGCGCTGACGACCCCGGCCACCTCATGGCGGCGATGACGGAGTTCCTGAGCGCCGCCCGTTGAGTTTCAGCCCACTCGGGATTGGGCTTCGTCGAACAGTCGCTGAAGCTCGGCTGACAACCGTTCGGTTGCCGATCGCACCGCGTGGCGTGACGTGCGTTTGGATCCGGGTGTCCGATCCTCCGGGTCGTTGACCCAGATCGGTTCGCCGATCACCACCCGCACCTTGTGGGGGTGGATGAACTTGGCGTGACGCCGCATCACCCGTGCCGAGCCGCCGATGCCGATCGGAATGATCGGGACGCCGGCGCGAGCGGCGACATACGCAGCACCATCGAACAACGGATGCACGGCCGGTCCGTCCTTGCGCTCTCCCTCGGGAAACAGCGTGAGCGGTTCGCCGTTCTGCAAGATACTGATGCACTTCATGAGCGCCTCGCGGTCGGCGTGGCCGCGGTTGACCGGAAACGCGCCGAGCGCCGACACGAGCCAACCAAGGCTCGGGTACTTCCAGATCTCCTGCTTGCCCATGAAGCGAATACGGCGGGTCGACACACATGCGGTGATCGGTGTGTCGACGTAGCTGCGATGGATCGGCGCCAACACGTAGGCGCCCGTTGTCGGCAGATTCTCGCGACCCTCGATACGCAGACGGGTGAACGCCATGGTGAACCAGCACACCAGACTGCGGAACACCAGGTAGGCGATCCGACTGGCCCGCGACTCGGCGGTCGGCAGCGATCGTCGTTCGACCGTCACGGTTTCAGTCACGGTTCCAGTCACGGTTCGAGGAGGGCCAGCACCTGGTCGACGACCTGATCGATCGACAGTCCACTCGTGTCGACGACCACCGAACCGGCTGCCTCGATCAACGGGCTGTCGGTACGCGTCGAGTCCTTGCGGTCACGCTCGATGATCGACGCCTCGACGTCGGCGACATCGCCACCGATCTCGGCGACACGACGCTCGGCGCGCACGCGTGGCGACGCGGTCACATAGAGCTTCAGCGTTGCATCAGGGAACACCACCGAGCCGATGTCACGCCCTTCGACGACGCCACCCTGATGTTCGGCGACCCAACGACGTTGGCGGCGCACGAGTTCGGCCCGCACCCTGCTGTTGGCCGCCACGGCACTGACCGCCGAGGTGACCTCACGTCCGCGAATCTCGATCGTGGCATCGACACCATCGACATGCACTGCGGTGCCATCGGGTGTGGGGTCGAGTGACATCACCACCGACTCCGACAGCTCCGCGACGTCGTGCTCGTCGGCCGGGTCGAGCCCGCGACGGAGTGCGGCGAACGTGATCGCGCGGTACATCGCTCCGGTGTCGAGATACTCGAGTCCGAGCCGATCGGCGACCGCCCGGCCGACCGTGCTCTTGCCGGCACCCGCAGGGCCGTCGATGGCAACGATGATCTGGCCGCTCACCGGGACCGCGGCGCTCACCATGAGACCCCGAGCGGACGGCCTTCGTCGTAGCCGGCGGTGCTCTGCACGCCGACGACGGCTCGTTCGTGGAACGCCGTGATCGAATCGGCACCGGCGTACGTACACGACGATCGCAAACCGGCCACGATCTGGTCGATGATGTCCTCGACACTCGGGCGCACCGGGTCGAGGTACATCCGTGACGTGCTGATTCCCTCCTCGAACAGTTCCTTGCGGGCCCGCGCGAACCCGTCGTCGAGTTGCGTGCGGTGCTTCACCGCCCGGTTCGACGCCATTCCGAAGCTTTCCTTGTAGAGCCGGCCGTCGGGGTCGCGCATCGTGTCGGCCGCCGATTCGTAGGTGCCGGCCAGCCACGAGCCGAACATCACGCTGGCGGCCCCACCGGCGAGTGCAAGTGCGACATCGCGAGGGAACCTGACACCGCCATCGGCCCAGATCTGACGACCGAGCCGCCGCGCCTCGCCAGCGCACTCGACGACGGCGGAGAACTGGGGACGCCCGACCCCGGTCATCATGCGCGTGGTGCACATTGCCCCGGGGCCGACACCGACTTTCACCACGGTGGCGCCGGCCTCGATCAACTGACGAGTCCCATCGGCCGTGACCACGTTTCCGGCCACGATCTTCGCGTCGGGGAGCTCGGCTCGAACCGACTCGATCGCCCGGAGCGTGCGGGTCTGGTGTCCGTGGGCGGTGTCGATCACGAGCACATCGACGCCGTGGCCGACCAGCTCCTTGGCGCGAGCTGCGGGCTCACCGTTGATGCCGACTGCGGCACCGACCATCAGGCGACCCTGCGCATCGACGGCCGGGTCGTAGATCGTCGAGCGCAGCGCCCCCTCACGGGTGATCACACCGAGCAGGCGACCGTCGTCGTCGACAACGGGAGCAACCCGGAGTCGGTTGCGGCCCAGGTGGTCGAATGCTGCGGCCGGGTCGATGTCGGGGCTCAGGATGTGCAGGCTCGAACTCATCACGTTGGCGAGCTGCGTGAACCGGTCGAAGCCCTCGCCGTCGCGTTCGGTGAACACGCCCACCGGCGTTCCGTTGTCGACGATGACGACGGCGCCGTGGGCCCGCTTGTGAATCAACGAGAGTGCGTCGGCGATCGTTGCATCCGGGGCGAGGGTGATCGGCGTCTCGAACACCGTGTGGCAGTTCTTGACGTAGTCGATCACCTTGGCCACGACGTCGACCGGGATGTCTTGAGGGAGAATGGCAATCCCGCCGCGCCGCGAGACCGTTTCGGCCATGCGCCTGCCGGCCACTGCGGTCATGTTCGACACGACGATCGGGATGGTCGTTCCGATGCCGTCGGGCGTGCGCAGGTCGACGCTCATCCGTGATGGAACGTCGGACAGGCTCGGAACCATGAACACATCGTTGTAGGTCAGGTCATAGCCAGGATCGGAATGAAGCATGCGCATGGGTAGAGATGTCCCTTTCGACAGCGACCACAGGCTAGGCCCTAGCATTGGCCCTCCATGACTGCGAGCGCCCTACCCGTCACACTGGTCCACGGATGGGGAGGGTCGTTTGCGACGACGTGGGAACGCAGCGGGTTCACCGCCTTGCTGGAGGACGCCGGCGTCGCAGTCATCGGCGTCGATCTGCTCGGCAACGGCACAGCGCCGAAGCCTCACGATCCCGCCCGATACACCGATCTGACCACGCGCATCGTCGACGCCCTTCCCGATGAGCCCGTCGACGCCATCGGCTTCTCACTCGGGGCGATGACCCTGCTCCGTCTCGCCATCGACCATCCCGAACGGTTCCATCGCATCGTGCTCGCCGGCATCGGATCGAACATCTTCGACCGTGACGACTCGGGCACCCAAGCGATCGTTGCGGGTCTCGAGACCGTGGCGGCCGGCGGTGACCCGTCGTCGCTCGACAACACCGTGCGGCTGTTCACCCAGTACGCCACTCAACCGGGCAACGACATCGGGGCCCTCACCGCGGTGATGAAACGTCCGCGATCGACGCCGATCACCGTGGACGACTGTGCCCGGGTCACCTGTCCCGTGCTCGTCGTGGTCGGCGACCAGGACTTCGTGTATCCCGGCGACGAACTCGCCGCAGCATTCCCCGACGGTCGGTGCCAGACACTTCGTGGCGTCGACCATTTCGCCACCACCGAATCGTTCGGGTTCTTCGATGCTGCACTCGAGTTCATCGACGCCCTGTGCTGAGTGCCCGGGTGCTGATCTCGACCGATATCGAGCGAGCCGTCGAGGTGATCCGAACCGGCGGCCTCGTCGCCATGCCGACCGAGACGGTCTACGGACTGGCCGCTGACGCCACGAACCCTGATGCGGTGCGGAGGATCTTCGCCGTGAAGGGCCGGCCCGCCGACCACCCGCTCATCGTGCATCTCGGCGCCCCGGACCAGTTGAGCCGATGGGTTTCGTCGTTCCCGGTGGCTGCCCGACGGCTGACCGAGGCTGCCTGGCCGGGGCCACTGACGATCATCCTGCCGCGAGCGAACGGTGTACTCGACGTGGTGACCGGTGGTCTCGACACCGTTGGGGTCCGCATCCCCGCTCATGCGCTCGCTGCGGCATTGCTCGAACGGGTCGGTGTTGGCCTTGCGGCGCCGTCGGCCAATCGCTTCGGCGCCGTCAGCCCCACCAACGCCGAGCACGTGCTACACGACCTCGGCGACTTCCTCGACCCCGCCCGCGACCTGATCCTCGACGGCGGCGAGTGCACGATCGGCGTGGAGAGCACCATCGTCGACTTCGCCAGCGCTCCCCCGCAGATCTTGCGTGCGGGCGGCGTTGCGGTAGAAGACATCCGCCGGCTGCTCGACGGTGCGGTTGCCGACGCCTCCGGTCCCAGCCGGGCGAGTGGCATGCTGCCATCGCACTATGCACCGAATTGCACTGTGCGCCTCGTCGACCACGCCGACGACGCGCTCGCGCTGCGTGCCGGCACGCCCAACAGCGAGATCCTCGACCTGACCGACGATCTCGTGGTGTACGCCCACGATCTGTATGCCCGCCTTCGCGATGCCGACGCCCGAGGCATCGGCACGGTCATTGCGGTGCTTCCCCCGCCGATCGGCCTGGGATATGCCATCCGCGACCGCTTGGCCAAGGCCGCCGCACCACGCTGACCAATCGGGGCTGATCAATCGGGCCGAGGTGAATTCAGGTCCAGTCGACCGCATTGAGGTTGGTGATCCACAGGTCGCGGATCTCGAGGATGTCCGGCTGGGGTGAGCCGTCGAAGCCGGCGACGGTGAGACTGACCGTTGACGATCCGGCGTCGGGTACGAGGTCGAGTCGACACCAGCACTCGACCGGTTCGTACAGGTGCACGTCGAGTCGGTACGGCGGATCATCGTCGAGGACCTCGCCGAGCCACGACGCAACGACGAGTAGCCCTTCGAACGTCTCCACGGGCAGTGCCTCGACCGTGAACGACGGAACATCGCGGCTCAGACCGCTCCCCGGTTCGTCAGCGATGGAGGGTGCACCTGCAGGGGTGCTGATGAGTTGGAGGGCAGCGTCGGCGGCCTCGTTGACGGCCTGCATCGCGGCCGGGTCACCGCCGCGGTCTGGATGATGGCGCTTGGCGAGTTCGCGCCGCGCCGCGCGAACGTCCTGCGATGTCGCATCCGGCCCGAGGCCGAGAATGCGCAAGGGATCGGTCACGCGGTCGCATCGCGAAGCTCGCCGTAGCGGTCGCGCAGGTTGCCGGAGTCGACTGCATGTTCCACGGTGATCCCGCTGCCGAGCCCCCACTGCTGCTGAATCGTGCGATGGTCACAGCCTTGAAGGAGAGCGGCTGCCTGGACTGCGGCGCCTGTTGCAACTGCCTGGTCGACGTCGGCGACCACCACCGGGCAGCCGACGAGACCGGCGATCACCGCCTGCAATGCACGAGAGCGGGCCCCGCCGCCTGTCAGCACCAAGCGGCCGTCGAGATCGGCGTGGCGGCGCAGCGAATCGATCGCGTCGAGCAGGCCGCATGCCACACCGTCGACCGCCGCTCGGGCGAACTCCTCGCGGCTCACGTCGCTGCGCAGCCCGCTGAGCACGCCGCTGGCATCCGGACGGTTCGGCGTGCGCTCACCATCGAAGTACGGCAGCATCACGGCCTGACGGTCGCTGCGCGCGGCGAGGGCCAACCGGTCGAATTCGTCGTGGTCGACGCCGAGCAGCCGGGCTACAGCGTCGAGCACCTTGGCGGCGTTCGAGGTGCACACGAGCGGGAGGAACCGGCCGGTGGCGTCGGCAAAGCCGGCGACTTCGCCAGACGGATCGGCGGTGGGGCGATCGGCGACGGTGAACGCGGTGCCCGATGTTCCGATCGAGACCACGGCGTCGCCGAGGTCGAGGCCCAGACCGAGCGCGGCGGCCATGTTGTCGCCCGTACCTACCGCCACCGCGATGCCGTTCCAGTTCCCGGCGGTGTCGAGTGGACCGAGCACGGCTGGAACCACGGTGGTCCAGTCACGGTCGGCATCGATGAGTGCGAGCAGGTCCCACCGGTACTCCCCCGCCGCCGGCGACCAGTAGCCCGTCCCCGACGCGTCGCCGCGGTCGGTGGTGTAGGCGCCGGTCAGCCGGTGAGTGAGGTAGTCGTGCGGCAGCAGCACACGGGCGATCTGGGCCCAAGCATCCGGATGGGTCCGGTGGAGCCACGACAGCTTCGTTGCGGTGAACGCGGCAACCGGCACACTTCCGACGGCATCGGCCCACGCGCCAGCGCCTCCCAGCTGGCCGATCAGCCAGCCGGCGTCGGGGGCCGATTCGGTGTCGTTCCAGAGTTTGGCCGGGTGGACCGGCCGGTCATTGGCATCAAGCGCCACCATGCCATGCTGCTGGCCGCCGATACTGACCGACGCGACCGTTGCGTTTTTGCCGGCGCCGGCCAACTCGCCAACCGCATTGTTCCAGGCGTGCTCGAAGGCAACCCACCACGACTGCGGGTCCTGTTCGCTCCGCGGTGGAGTGACCGCAGTGTGCGGCGATGAGGCCGACGCAACGATGTCGCCAGTGGCCAGATCACGGATCTCGACCTTGGTCGATTGGGTGGAGGAGTCGACACCGGCGACGAAGGGCACGGCCTCACACTAGATCCACGTCGCGGACTGCCCCCAGGTGTCGTCGTACACGACTTCCGCCACCGGCTTGCGTTTCACGGGGCCGTGATGGCCCTCCGGCACCCCGAGCGTGATGCAGGCCGACAGCGCCACATGCGCGGGAACCTCGAGCAGCTCGCGAAGTTCCTCCTCGACGCCGAGGTGCCACATCGTCAGTGCTCCTCCGTACCCGAGTGCACGAGCCGCCAGCAGGAGGTTCTGACACGCCGGATACACCGACGCCCCCTCGTACGGCGACGCACTGCGATACCGCTCGAGGCACACCAGCACGACGACCGGTGTCTGTTCGAACCGGTCGACGTACCGCTGCATCGAGTCGGCGAAACGTGACGGTCGATAGCCGTCGCCTGCCCGTTTGGCATCCCAGCCCGCTCGGAACGCCTCACCCAGCAGTGATTTGGCGGCGATCGCCTGTGGACCATCGCGCAGCACGAGGAACCGGAATGGTTGACGATTCGAACCCGACGGCGCCCGCCCGGCATGCCACAGGATCGTGGCGAGGGCGGCGTCGGGGATCGGATCGTCGGTGTAGCGGCGGATCGCGCGGGTGGTGGCCAAACCCTCCAGCAACGAGATGTGATCTCCGGCGCTCACCGGCTCGCTCACCGGCCGTGGAACTCGGGATCGCGCTTCTCCATGAATGCGCGCACGCCTTCGGTGAAGTCGTCGGTACGCAGTAGGGGCAACAGTTGGAGAAACACGTGATGCACGTTCTGTTCGAACGTCTCGGTCTCCGCAGCGCGCATCATCCGCTTGATCGCCCGCACGGCGAGCGGTGCATTCGCCGCGATGTCACCGGCGAGTTCCGTCGTCCGCTTCGCAAGCTCGTCGGCCGGCACGACGTGGTTGACCAGGCCCAATTCGAGCGCCTCGGCGGCACTGAGCGTGCGGCCGGTGAAGGCGATCTCGGCAGCTTTGGCATAGCCCACCATTCTGGGAAGCAACCAGGTACCACCGCTCTCGGGAAGGATGCCGCGCTTGGCGAAGCCGGGATTGAGCTTGGCGTTCTCGGCGGCGATACGAATGTCGCAGCCGAGCGCGAGGTCGAGCCCGTAGCCCGCGGCGCCGCCGTTCAGCGCACAGATGGTCGGTGTGTCGATGTTGTGGAGCACCACCGGCGGAGCCGAACGCAGGTCGAACTCGCCGCTGAAACCAGAACTTCCCTCGCCGCCGCCGAGACTGCCAAGGCCGCCCTTCGGGCCCGCCATCTGCGCCTGCAGATCGAGCCCCGCACAGAATGCACGGCCTGAGCCCGTGAGCACGATGCACCGCACGTCGGTGTCGTGGTCGGCCCGCAGGAGCAGTTCGCTGATCTCCTGGAGCATCACGCCCGAGATCGTGTTCATCCGTTCCGGGGCGTCGAGCGTGAGTGTCGCAACGTGGTCGGCGACGTCATAACGCACCTCCGAGGGGCTCGACGTCGGGCCCGAGGTTGGGAGGGCGGCATTGGCATCGTTCACAATGCCGAAACGGTACTGCCTTCCATTCGTCCGTCACGATGCGTACACTCTCGACACCTTATGAGTACGGGCATCCCGCCCGTACCCCAACAAGGGGGAGAATCCACAACATGCAGATATCACGCGTGAAGCGCGTCGGTGCCCTGTTGGTCGGTCTGACTCTCGTTGCCGCAGCCTGCGGCAGCGACGAGGAAGCATCGCCCGCCAGCGAGGCACCTGCCGCCGAGACCACCGAAGCAGCGGCAGGGACCACCGAAGCCGAGCCTGAGACCACCGAAGCAGCGGCAGAGACGACCGAAGCCGCAGCCACCGAGGGCGAGACCGTCCAGGCCGCACCGACGTGCACAGGCGAAAGCGATGGCGTCCTGAACATCGCCACCGTCCTGCCGGAGACCGGCAACCTCGCGTTCCTCGGCCCGCCCGAGTTCGCCGGCGCCGAACTGGCAATCGCAGACATCAACGAAGCCGGCGGTGCCCTGGGCGCCGATGTCACCCTCGACCAGGGCGACTCCGGTGACACCTCGACCGACATCGCCAACCAGACCGTCGATCGCCAGCTCGCTGCGGGCGCCGACGCATTCATCGGCGCTGCGTCTTCGGGTGTGTCGTTCACCTTCATCGACAAGCTCGTCGAGAACTGCAAGATTCACTTCAGCCCGGCCAACACCTCGCCGGACTTCACCGAGTACGACGAGGACGGCCTGTACTTCCGTACGGCTCCCTCCGACGTACTGCAGGGTCGCGTACTCGCCGATCTCATGATCGAAGAGGGCGTGACCACGGCCACCTTCATGGCACTGCAGGACCCGTACGGTGAAGGTCTGCTCAAGTACTCGACCGAGCCGTTCGCCGATCAGGGTGGCGAGATCGTCGAGCAGTTCACCTACGACCCGCAGGCTGCCGAGTTCTCGGCCGAGGTCGACAAGGTGGTGTCCGGCGATCCAGAGGCACTCGTGATCATCGGCTTCGAGGAGACCGCCAAGATCCTCACCTCACTGTTCGAGGCGGGCTACACGCCCGAGTCGGGCAAGAAGATCTACCTGGTCGACGGCAACGTCGGTAACGCACTCGGCGCGGCGCTGCCCGCCGGGTCGATGGAAGGCATCCGGGGAACGCTGCCCGCCGCTGAGATCACCGGTGACTTCAAGGATCGACTCCTGGAAGTCGACCCGGAGCTGATCGACTTCAGCTATGGACCGGAGACCTACGACGCAGTGATCATCGTGGCTCTCGCCGCGCAGATCGCCGGGACGGATGACCCAGCTGCGGTTGCCGGCCAGATCAACGGCGCCACCCGTGACGGCGAAGTGTGCACCACCTACGCTGATTGCGTGGCGCTCATCGACGCCGGTACCGACATCGACTACGACGGTCCTTCGGGCCCGCAGTCGTTCGGCCCCGAAGGAGAGCCAACCGAAGCGAGCTTCGCGATTCTCACCTACGACGCAGAGAACACCGTCGGGACCAGCGTCCCGACCGAATTCAAGTTTGCCAAGATCTGATCAGTCGGATCTGAATTGAACGAGTTCGGGGCCGCCTTCGGGCGGCCCCGTTCGCGTTTTCGAAGTGGTCGTTGATCGTCAGTCGTTCACGAATTGCTGGATGACGTTGCGGCAGTCCGGCTCGTCGAGGAAGGCCTGTTTGAACTCCGTGCGTTCGAATCGGAAGATCTGGGGCTCGGACACCGAGAAGACCTTCTCGATGGCATTGAACCACGTACCCACCACGCCCTGGATCTCGTCGTCGGGCACCGACGATGGCCCGGATTCGAAGGCCTGCCGCTGATCATCGAGTTCGGCGAGCGCAGCGTCGACTCCTGCGTGCAGCTGCCGTCGCAGTTCGACGGTCTCGTCGAGGTCAGGGAGTTCGAGGGCATCGATCCTTCGGTCCCAGTCCACCAGTTCGGCTGCCACGTTGTCGGCGCCGTCGAGGATCAGCTGCAAGCGGCCGTCGACAGCCTCCTCGTTGATCCCCTCCACCGAGGCGTTCACGTGGTCGACGATCCGGTTGTCCAGCTCCCGCAGCTCGGTGCACAGCGTCGCGGCGGTCTCGGCATCCTGTGAGTTGCCGGCGCACCCGGCCATGAGCGCGAGAGCCACCACCGTGAGGGCGGTGGTTCGACCGCCGATCATCAGGTCAGACCGACTCAGCGGGCTTTGGCCAACGTGCCCAGATAGAGCTCGATGACCTTCGGGTCCTTCAGCAGTTCGTCACCCGTCCCGGTGTACGCGTTACGTCCCTGGTCGAGGACGTAGCCCCGATCACAGATCTGCAGGCACCTGGCCGCGTTCTGTTCCACCATGATGATCGACACTCCGGTGGCGTTCACCAGCTTCACGCGTTCGAACACCTGGTCCTGCAGGACCGGCGAGAGTCCGGCGCTCGGCTCGTCGAGCAGCAGCACCGACGGCTCCATCATCAGCGCCCGACCCACGGCGAGCATCTGGCGTTCACCACCAGACAACGAGCCCGCCCGCTGATCGATGCGTTCTCCGAGTCTCGGAAAGATGTCGATCACCTGCTCGATCATGTCGGCGACTCCCGACTTGCGGAGGTAGCCACCCATTTCGAGGTTCTCACGGATCGTCAGCGACGGAAAGACGTTGTTGATCTGGGGGACGTATCCGATGCCGCGAGCCACGAGGAAGTTGGCCTTCTTGCCGGTCACGTCGTCACCCCGGTACCACACGGTTCCGGCGGTGATCTTGATCAGACCGAACAGCGCCTTCAGCATCGTCGACTTGCCGGCACCGTTCGGGCCGATGATGCCGATCAATTCACCCTCGCCCAGCACCAGTTCTGCGCCGTTCAGGATGTTCACGCCGGGCACATAGCCAGCCACGACGTTGTCGACGTGAATCAGCGGATCAGACATGTGGATCTCCTGCCTCGTCGGTCAGTGCGGCGTGAGACGATCCGAGATAGGCGTCGACCACGACCATGTTCTCGCCGATCGAACGGGGCGTACCCTCGGCGATCACCGTGCCCTCCGCCATCACGACGACCCAGTCGGAGATGTCGGAAACGACATCCATGTCGTGTTCGACGAACATCACGGTGATGCCTTCGGCCCTCAGGCGCTTGACATGGCCGAGGAGCGACTGCGTGAGTGCCGGGTTCACGCCGGCCATTGGTTCGTCGAGCATGATCAACCTCGGCTTGGCCATCATCGCACGAGCCATCTCGAGCAGCTTGCGCTGTCCGCCGGACAGTGCCCCGGCGTACTCGTCCTTCATGTGGATCATGTTGAACTCATCGAGGATCTCGACGGCCTGCTGCTCGACGGCGCGCTCCTGGCGTCGCCACCCGCTGAGGATGCCACGCCGCATCACCTCGCCCGACTGGTTCTGGGCCGCCAACATCATGTTGTCGAGCACCGACATCTTGGCGAGGACCTTGGTGAGCTGGAACGTCCGCACCATTCCCTTGGCCGCCAGGGTGTGCGACTTGACCCCGCTCGTCGTCTCGCCGTCGAAAACCACGCTGCCACGGTCGGGCCGGTCGAAGTTGGTCAGGAGGTTGAAGAACGTGGTCTTGCCGGCCCCGTTGGGTCCGATGAGCGCAGTGATTGCGCCCCGTTGGATCTCGACGCGCTCGACATCAACGGCCCGAAGACCGCCGAACGAGCGCTCGACGTTGGTCGCAACCAGGATCGGGTCGGGCTTGGGCACGCCAGGAATCGGCTCGACGCCATCGAACATGCCGATGGCAGGGTTGTCCCAGTCGAGCTGCACCCCGGCGGCACCACCGCCACCGGAGGTGCGTCCGAACTCGATCGGCTCGTCGGCTGATGGGTTCACATCACTTGCGGGCATCGATCGCAATCTCTCGTTTGTCGCCGAAGATTCCCTGGGGTCTGAAGATCATGAGCAACATCAGGGTCAGGCCGACAAGCATGAATCGGACCGGCCCGACCTGGGCGCGCTCCATGATCGAGTCCGGCATGATGCCGTTGTCGATCAGCTGGATGAGGACATTTTCGATGAACGACAGGATCACCCAGAACAGCATCGCTCCCAGCACGGGTCCCCAGATCGTCGCAAGACCACCGAGGATGGCAGCGGTCAGTGCGAAGAACGTTTGCTGCGTTGCGTAGTTGTCGGGTTGCACCGCGTTCTGCTGAATGGCGTAGAACATTCCGGCCAGCGTGCCGAACGAGCCTCCCAGGATCAGCGACTGCATCTTGAACCGATACACGTTCTTACCGAGCGCCGTGGCGGCGTCCTCGTCTTCTCGCACCGAGCGCAGCACGCGTCCCCACGGTGACTTCACGAGACGCCAGACGACGAACACCGAGATGAGAACCAGTGTCCACCCCACGATGAGCTCGTACAGGTCGGCACCGCTGAACTCGAGGTTGAGGCGATCGAACAGTCGGAACCCGTACGTGGCGTCGTTGGTGAGCGGATTCCACTCCTGGAAGCTGTTGGCGAACCCATTGATGCCGTTGGATCCACCGGTGATGTCGCTGAGCGTGGCGGCGCGAACGGTCAACCGGATGATCTCACCGACCGCGATGGTGACGATGGCGAGGTAATCAGCTCTGAGGCGCAGCGTCGGGAGACCCATCAGCAACCCGAGGAGGATTCCGGCCAGAATGCCGACGACGATGCCCACCCAGAGGGGCGCGCCGAAGGTGTCGGTCGTGATGCCCACGCCGTATGCGCCAACGGCCATGAAGGCGATCTGGCCGAAGTTCAACAGGCCGGTGTATCCGAAGTGCAGGTTCAGACCGATCGCTGCGAGGGCGAAGATGATCGCCTGTTGCGAGATGCCCGAACGGAAGGCGTTGGAGATGATCGAGTTCCAATCCACGCTGCTAGCCGATCCTCTGCGAGCGTCCGAAGATGCCCTGCGGTCGGAACAGCAGAATCACGATCAGCGCGACGAGCGCACCCACGTTCTTGAGCTCCGGCGCCACCCACAGCGTGACCATGAACGTGAAGACCCCGATCAACAGGGCGCCGACCATGGCGCCATAGTCCGTCCCGAGCCCGCCGAGCGTCACGGCAGCGAGCACCAAGAGGAGCAACTGGGTGCCCATGAGCCAGCTGATCTGGCTGTTCAAGCCGAAGAAGACGGCGCCGGCGGTGACCAGCGAACCGCCCACGAACCACACCGTGGTGATGACGCGATCGACGTCGATACCCGTCGAGGCAGCGAGATCGTTACTGTCGGCGACCGCTCGCATCGCCTTGCCCATCTTCGTTGTGCGCAGCGCAACCGCGGTACCGATGAGCAGGAGGAGCCCGACCACGATGATCAGAAGTTCCTTCGGTAACACGTCGATCGGACCGATCGTGAACAGCGCCTCGGTCTGAACGGCGTACTGCTCGTACGGCCGGGAGCGCTCACCGAAGAGGAAGAGGAAGAAGAACCGCAGGAAGAGTGCAAGTCCGATCGAGACGATCATCATCGCCGTGAGGCCGGTCCCGCGTTTGCGCAGTGGGCGCCACAGCCCGCGGTCGATCGCCGCCGACCCGACACCGCCGAAGATGAAGGCCAAGATCGCCGCGAAGATCAGGTCGATCCCGAGAATCGAGTTGAAGAAGTAGGCCACGAGTGCCCCGAACACGATCTGTTCGGAGAGAGCGAAGTTCACGAGGCCGGTTGTTCCGAAGATCAACGACAGCCCAATCGCGCACAGACCGATGATCAGACCGAAGATGATCCCCTCGTACAGCAGGCGAGCGCCACGGGTGAAGATGCCATCACTCTCCTTGTCGCGGGCGGCGCCGGCGGCATCACCTTCGGCCAGGTTGAACAGCACCCGAGACGTCTCCCCTGCCCTGGCCTCGACCGGAAGCTGCGCCTTGTCGGCCCTGACGAGCTCGACGCCTTCTGGCAGTGAGTCGACGTTCAACTCGACGACGTACTGGCCTGGGGCAGGAAGCGCGACCGATGCGAATCCGGTTGCGTCGGAGGCACCACGGCCGACCTCGTCGCCGATCGACTGGATCACACGGTCGACGACCACGGCTTCGTAGACGATGATCTCCGCGCCCTCGACGGGATCCTTCTCGCCGCCGTCTTCGGGCTCGGCGAGCAGCGTCGTCTCGACCGACTCACCTGCTTGCGCTTCTGCGGGCGCTGCGGGCAAGAGCGAGACCAACGAGATCGTCGCGAGCAGCACCCCCATCACCGTCAGTGCGATTCGCCGCTCGGCGAGACGTCTGAACATAGTGGCGGGAGCTTAGGCGCTGTTCGTCACCGGCAACGACTCTCCGACCTCGTGCTCGGTTTCCAGAATGTGAACTTCCCGTCGGCTCCCGACCACCGGTTCCAGACCGGCGAGGATGAGCCACACGGTTGCGACCCACAGCGCCGTTGCGCCGGCGACGTGGGCGGCGACGAGCACCGCCGGCACGTCACTGAAGTACTGGACATAGCCGATACCTCCCTGGAGGACGGCGAGAAACATCCACGTCGAGATCCTGCCCGTGAAGCGGTCCGCACGACCTGGGGAGCGCCGCAGGGCGACGACAACGGCCAAGAACGTGGCAACAGCCATCCACACTGTGGCGCTGTGGATCTGGGCCACCGTCGAGATGTCGAAGCCGTACCGACGAGCAGTCTCGTCGCCGGCGTGGGGACCGGCTCCGGTGACGACCGTGCCGGTGACGAGCGCGGCAGCAACGAATACGCCGAGGGTGACGAGCAACCCGGTGATCAGCGGGGTCACACCGATGTCGGTGCGGCGTCCGACCGGTTCAGGACCCGAGCGGTGCACCGCAACGACGCCGAAGCCGATCGACAGCATTGCCAGGATGAAATGCGACTGCACCAGTGTCGGGTGCAGATCGCCGCGCACGGCGAAGCCGCCGACAACCCCGTTGCCGAGGATCGTCAGCAGCACCGCGAGCGACGGACTCTTGAGCCCGCGTCGCTGCGGCCAGACCCGGAACGCGCCAATCGCCATGAGGAGCGTGGGAATGCCGATGACGCCGCTGAGCAGTCGGTTCACCTGCTCGATCGCGGCGTGTCCGGTCGATACGTCGATGAACCGTTCGTCGTTGCAGTTGGGCCAATCATCGCAGCCGAGCCCACTCCCGGTGAGGCGAACGATCGCCCCGGCGACGGTCAGGAAACAGACACCGGCGACCGTGATGATCGCGAGCTGGCGGAAACGTCGAAGCGACAGCGTGAACCGTGGGCGCTCACTCTCCATGACTAACCACGATACGACTAGGTTCGGCAGGGTGCTGAGTTCGTTCGACGACTTTCCGATCCATCAGACGTCACACCCGATCGCCCAGACGGCGTCGACCGACATCAACCACTACGACCGCTACTTCTTCAACGGCTACACGAAGGACACGCGTCTCTTCTTCGCCCTCGCCATGGGCCTGTACCCCAACCGCCACGTCGCCGACGCGTCGTTCAGTGTGGTGGTCGACGGTGGCACGGTCGATGCCCGCCAGATCAGCGTGCATGCCTCGCGCCGAGCCCCTGCCGACCGTGCCGACGCCAACGAAGTCGGCCCCATCCGTGTGGAGGTACTCGAACCGCTGAATGCCATGCGCATCGTCGTGGAGGCCCCCGAGCACGGGCTGCGCGCCGATCTCACGTTCGTGCGGCGCTCGGCACCGATCGAGGAGGCCCACTTCCACCAGCAGATCGGCTTCCGCGTGGTGTTCGACTACACCCGACTCACGCAGTTCGGTGGATGGGAGGGTTGGATCGAGGTCGACGGCGAACTCACCGATCTCGCTCCCGGCGAAACGCTCGGCTGCCGCGATCGCTCTTGGGGCGTCCGGCCCGTCGGCGAACGCAGTTCCACCGGAGCACCGGTTGCCGACCCGCAGTTCTTCTGGCTGTGGGCCCCGATCAACTTCGACACGTTCTCGACCCACTTCGACGTCAACGAGTACTTCGACGGACGCCGCTGGCACGAGAGCGGATTCGTCGCACCGATCAACGGTCCCAGCGCTTCCCTGGAGGGAGCCCCCACCGCCGAAGCGATGCGCACGGTCGACTACTCCATCAGCTGGCGACCGGGCACCCGCACCGCGGCGACGTTCGAACTGGTGATGACCCCATGGGTGGGCGAGGCCTCGACCATCAACCTGGAGCCGCTGTTCGAGTTCCACATGTCGGGGCTCGGCTACCTGTCACCCGAGTGGTCGCACGGCGTCTGGAAGGGAGAATTGGCAGTCGGGGGCGAGCGCTGGGATCTCCCGGTTGACGACGTGCTGGCGCCACAACATGTGCACGTGCAGTCGATTGTTCGAGCGACCACGTCGGGGGCGATCGGTGAGCATCAGGGAATCGGGATCCTCGAGCAACTCGCGATCGGACGCCATACGCCGACCGGTCTCGAAGGGATCTTCGACGGTTGGTCCGCCTGAGACTGCTCCGGCTGATCAGGTGTGCCGGATCGTCATCCCGCCGTCGACGGCGATTGTGGCGCCGTTGACGAAACTCGACGACGGCAGACACAGGTTGAGCGTCATCTGGGCAACCTCCTCGGGATCGCCGTAGCGCCGCAGGGGCACCCGTCGACGGGCGTAGGTGTCCTTCGCGTCCTGGGGGATCGGCGCGGTCATCCCGGTGTCGATCGGCCCCGGACAGATGCAGTTCACCGTCACCCCGTGGCGACCGAGTTCGACTGCCAGCGCACGCGTCAACCCGGTCACGCCGGCCTTCGATGCGGCATAGGCGGCAAGCCCCGCGGTGGCGACGATCGACTCGGTCGAGGCGATGTTGACGATGCGCCCCGCTCCCGACTCGATGAGGTGCGGTACCGAAAGCCGGATCAGTCGCGCATGCGCGGTGAGATTGATGTCGAGCGTGCGGGCCCAGTTGTCGTCGAACTCGGCCTCGTCCTGGAACATCGAGTTGACCAGCGAGACCCCCGCATTGTTCACCACGATGTCAATCCGGCCCGCCCACCCAACGGTGTCGTCGACGAGCGAACGTAACTGTGCGTGATCGGCGACGTCACACACGATGCCCAACGCAACCCCGTCGCCGTGAACAGCACTGATTTCATCGACGACCGCGTCGACTCGTGCACGGTCGAGGTCGGCCACCACAACACGCGCTCCCTCGTCGGCGAAGAGATGGGCGGTCGCCCGACCCATACCGCTGGCGGCCCCCGTCACGATTGCGACCCGACCTTCGATCGAGCGTGACAGGTGAGTCAGGCGGGGGCCATCCGAGGTCACGCGGCGGACCACCGTTGCATGCCACCCATCCCGTACTGCTTGGTCACGGCCGAACCTCGTAGAAGGCGTTGATCGAGTGCTCGACGTCGAGCGTGCGGAACTGCGTGAACCCGGCCGCGAGTGCCATCTCTCTCGCTCGCGACTCGGGAAGGCCGAGCGTGCCGAGGCCGGCGCCGTCAGGGGCCGACAACGCCGACGACATGCACGACAGCACGCTGATGCCGTACATCAGTGGCGCCATCGGATTCTTCTGCACGTTCTCGGCGAACGTGTCTCGCCCCTTGATGTCGACCAGCAGCCAGGTGCCCTGCGGCGCCAACGCCGCGCCGATGGCGTCGATCATCTGTTGCGGGTGGGTCATGTCGTGGATGCAGTCGAACGTCGTCACGAAATCGACCGAATGATCATCGGGGAGCGGCTCGACGCGAGGATCGACGAACCGCACGTTGGAGGCATTGGCCTCGCGTCGGCGATGCTCGGCACGTTCGAGCGCATGCTGCGAGATGTCGTAGCCCACGAATGTGCTCCGTGGGAACGCCTCGGCCATCAGCAGTACCGCTCCCCCGGCGCCGCACCCGATGTCGGCGACGGAGATCCCCGCCTGCAGCCGTTCGACGACACCGTCGAGTGCCGGGAGCACGGTGGGAATCAGATGGTGACGATTCCACGGCTCGAAGCTGCGTTCGATGCCAACGGCTCCCTCGGCGCCATGGGTGTCGTAATCGTGGCCCATCCCGGTACGGAAGCTCTCGGGCATCACCTCGAGCGCCGCCATGGTCTGGGGGAACCGGTGGAACATGCCCATTCCGAACGCGGCGTGATCCGGAGTGGCGAGTACCGCTGTGGCCTCCGGCGTGAGCCAGAACCGCTCGGGCATGGCGTCGGCATCGACGGCGATCAACTTCGCGGCGGCCTGGTTGTAGGCCCATTCACGAACCCACCGTTCGTCGAGTCCGGTGTGCTCGGCCAGCTCCGCGGTCGTGAGCGGCCCATCGGCAACGGCCAGGGCCGCGTACAGGCCGAGTCGGTCACCCAGGTGGATCATGCCCGCAGTCACGGCACCACTGAGCTGCGTGAAAACGGAGAACGAATAGAACTTGAGCAGGTCGGGATCGGGAGCTGCGGCCATGGCTCGACCGTAGAAGGTCAGCTCGCCCCGCCTCCCACCCGGGCGCATCAGCGGGTGCGTTGCTCTCGGCCCAGGTGCTCGACGTCGCTCAGCTTCGAGAGACCGAAGGTGTATCCGTCGTCGAGCTGCATCGCTTCGATCCGGCTGATCGAGGTGTGTCCCAGGACGAATCGGTCCCATTCCCACGGCACAGGATCGAGCCCGAGGAGGTGACCGATGGCGACGGAATTGGTGCCGGCATGGGCGACGAGTGCGATCCGGGCGCCAGGCTCGCGAATCTGCCAGACGGGCAGCTCCACTTCCGAGCGCACCACACCTCGATCGGTCAGGAACGTGGTGACTCCCGATCGGATTCGAGCGACGAAATCGCGCATCGATTCGCCGCCGCTCAGCCCGTGCCAGCGGTCTTCGGCCTTGCGTCCCTTGAGCTCTGCATACGCCTCTGCCGCCTTCTCGGCGGGAGTGCCGTGCCACACCGGGTCGCGGATCTCCTCGAGCCAGGGGTCGACGATCTCGGGCCGGCCCAGGGCGTCCAGGAGCGGCCGCGCGGTCTGTCGCGCCCTGACCAACGGCGACACGAGAATCTCGTCGAACTGTTCGTCGCCGAGGGCGTCGGCGAGCAACTCGGCCTGACGATGACCGAGGTCGGTGAGCGGAGGATCGACCATGATGAGCCCATCGCGCACCCATTCCGGCTCACCATGTCGGATCAACACGATCTCCATGGCTGCGACTGTACGGGGAGCACACGAGACCGAAGCAGTCGTCGACCGATAGGTTGCGCCCAGTGACTGACGACACCGGTGCTGCTGCGGGCTGGTACGCCGATCCGACCGGGCGGTACGAACACCGTTACTACAACGGGCAGGCGTGGACCGCTGACGTTTCATCCGCCGGCCAACGATTCGTCGACAAATTGGGCATCAGCCCGAGCGGCCAGCCCGGTACAGGCGGTTCGGGCGGCCCGAGCAACAGGCTGGGCACCGCCGCCATGGTGCTCGGCATCGTGGCGATCTCGATCTCGTGGATGCCGTTCGTCGTGGTGCTCGGAGTCATCGCCGCACTCCTTGCGATCGTGTTCGGATGGATCGGAGTACGGCGAGCCAATGCCTCCGGCACAAGTCGTTCGTTCGCCGTGGCCGGCCTCGCCACCGGGGCGAGTGCACTCGTCGCGGCGATCGTGGGGGTGCTGCTGACGATGGTGGTGCTCGATGTCTACGACGACTACCTGAACCCGCAGCCGAACGAGGTCGCAGTCACCGAATGCGAACTGGAGGGGTCACGCGCCACGATGGCGGGCGTGCTCACCAACACCGGTGATCGCACGGCCGACTACTCGGTGCTCATCGGGTTCGTCCGGCCGGGCACCGACAACGCTCACCGTTCGGAACGAGTCAGCATCGACGATGTCGAGCCGGGCGCCGACGCCGCGTTCACGGCCGAGAGCCAGGTCGACCTCGAAGCGATCGACTGTGTGATCCTCGCTGTCAACGGCCCGCTTCCGTTTGGCGTCGTCGTCGACTGATCCGAGTTCGCTTCAGACCGTCGTTGCCGACACCCATGCGTCGTACAAGCGACGGTATGCACCGTCACCGGTGATGAGTTCGTCGTGGTGGCCGTCTTCCACCAGCCGACCGTGATCGAGCACCAACACTCGGTCGGCGCGCGCCGCCGTCGACAACCGGTGGGCGATTGCGATCGTCGTGCGGGTCGCGGCGAGCCGCTCGAGTGCTCGGGCAATGCGCACCTCCGTGAGCGCGTCGACCGACGACGTCGCCTCGTCGAGAATGAGTACATCCGGATCGGCAAGGCCGGCGCGCAGGAGCGCCACGAGCTGTCGCTCGCCCGCCGACAACTGGTCGCCGCGCTCACCGACGCGGGTCGCCAGCCCGTCAGGGAGCGAGTCGACCCAATCCTCCACGCCGAGGTCGATGACCACGCGTTCGACATCGTGTGCTGTGGCGTGCTCCCAGGCGAACGCAATGTTGGCCGCGACCGTGTCATCGAACAAGAACGGCTCCTGCGACACCACCACGAGTCGGCTGCGCAGCTCGGCCCGGCTGACCCGGCGCAACGGGACGCCGCCGAGATCGATCTCACCGATCGTCGGGTCGGCGAACCGGGCAATGAGGCGCCCGAGCGTGGTCTTGCCCGATCCGGTCGAGCCGACCAGCGCAACCTGTTGCCCGGCCGGAATCGTGATGTCGAGATGCTTGAGCACCGCGGTGTCTGACGACTGATCGATCCGGCTGCGATAGGCAAAGGTGACGTCGCAGATGTCGATCTGCAACTGTCCTTTCGGCAACGGGATCGGGTCGTCGGGTTCGGGAGGCCCGATGGGCATGTCGAGCACCGACAGCACCCGACGCAGGCCGGCGACCGCCATCTGGGTCGTGTCGATCACTTCGGAGAACCCGGCGATCGGCTCGAGGAAGCGATACGTGAGGAAGACGAACCCGATGAGCGCGCCGGCGGTGAGGCCACTCGCCGGCCCGAGCCAGATACCGACGCCGATGACTGCGCACACCGTGAGTGCCGAGAACAACTCGCCGGACGGGAACAGAAAGGCACCGAGCCGAGCGGCGCGGATCTGCGCGACGGTCTTGACCTCGACCGCTCGTG
The DNA here is from genome assembly GCA_035633295.1 of Ilumatobacteraceae bacterium. Lineage (GTDB taxonomy): Bacteria > Actinomycetota > Acidimicrobiia > Acidimicrobiales > Ilumatobacteraceae > Sva-07. The sequence goes on from DASQFE010000395.1 coordinate 25,308, forward strand.
CAACGTCGTCCTGCATCTTCGGGCCGGCTGCGTACACGCGAATCGTCGGTGCCCCCGACACGACCTCAGCAACAGTGCCGAGCATCTGCCCGTTGCCATGACGTGCCGAGTCGTAGGCGACCAGCAGGCGTGCCTGAACGGCGCGCAGCACGAAGATCAGCGGGAAGGAAACGATGAACGCAACGAGCGCCAGCTGCCAGTTGATCGCCAGCATCACGGCGGCGACGATCACCATCAGCGTGCCGTCGACCAACCAGGCCAGGCCACCCCACTGGAAGAACTGCGCGAGCGTCTCGATGTCGCTCGTCACGCGTGCCACCAGGCCCCCACGACGCTCGTCGTTGTGGTCGGCGAGGCTCAACTGGTGGATGTGACTGATCAGGCGCACCCGGAGATCGTGCAACGCACGTTCGCTGCGCACACCGAGCCGGAGGGCCGCGTATCGAAAGGCGATGCCTGAGATGACAACGGCAACGGCCGCGGCGATCGCCATCTGGACGATGACATCCATGTTGACGCCCTCGGAGGCATCGCCGTCGTTGAGCCCTCGGTCGATGGCCTGTTGGATCAGCAATGGCACCACCACTCGGCCCGCCGCGCCGATCGCTGCGAGCAACCACGTCACTCCGAGCCCCTGGCGCAGAACCGGCGCGGTACGCAGGCCGCGGCCGATGGTTCTGACCGCCGAGTCCTGATTCGTCGGCGTCATCGTTCCGGCCTTGGCGGCCAGAGTCGGGTCGATCATGATCCCCCCACTGTTGCGTCGATGTCGCCTTCGGCGCGGTCGGTCTCGAACGCTTCGACGAGTTCGCGGTACGCAGCGGTCGACTCCATCAGTTCGTCGTGCGTCCCGTGTGCAGCCACCCGACCGTCGGCAACGAACACGACGTCGTCGGCGAGGGCGATCGTCGAGGGACGCGATGCCACCATGAGCACCGACGAGTCGGCGAGCTCGCGTCGCAGGTTGTCCAGCACGACGGCTTCAGTTGCCGGATCGAGCGCTGAGGTGGTGTCGTCGAGCACCAGGAGCGACGGTGTACGGACAAGGGCGCGAGCCAGTGCGAGTCGCTGGCGTTGGCCACCACTCAAGGTCACCCCTCGCTCGCCGACGACGGTGTCGAGACGCTGCGGCAAGCGTTCGACGAACTGTTTCGCGGCGGCGAGATCGAGGGCGTGCCAGATCTCGTCGTCGGAGAAGCGATCACCGAGCTCGACGTTGTCGCGCACCGTGCCACCAATGAGAAAGGCCTCTTGGAACACGATGCATCTCCGACCGGCCCGCAGGCCGACCACACCCGATGACGGGCCGACCAATCCGATGGCGAGTTGGGCAATCGTCGACTTGCCCGAACCGGTGGGCCCGACCAGTGCCGTGATATTCCCGTGCGGGAGCGCCAACGTCACCTCCTCGATCGTCGGCGGGCCATCGGCCTCGTGGGCGAACGAGACGTTCTCGAAGCGGATGCCGATCGTGCCGGGTGGTTCGATGATCCTGTCGACCGGATCCTCCTCGAGCGGCTCGCGGAGCACCGTTTGGATCCGATTCCAGGCTGCGATCGAACGAGGGAGTTCCGAGAGGGTGAAGCCGATCAAGCGAATCGGAAACACGAGCAGGGTGAAGAGGAAGATGACACCGGACAGCTCACCGATGGTCAGCTCGCCTGAACCCACGCGAACCGAACCGACGACGACGAGGAGGATGTTCGTGAGCGACGGGATGACGTCGAGGAGGGCTTCGAACCAGCTCCGTAGGCGCAGGGCGTACACGCGTGACACCCGGACATGGTCGGCGAGGCCCGACAGCCGTGCGGTTTCACGGTCTTCGGCGCCGTACGACTTGACGAGCTGGACACCCTCGAAGCTCTCGTGGACGCCGGCCGAGAATTCGCCGAGGTGGTGCTGGGCCCGCGCGAAATGGCCCGAGACGAGCCGCTCGTACACCACGTTGGTGACCACGAGCAACGGAAAGACGATCACGGCAACCAGGCCGAGGGTCACGTCGATGACCAGCATCCAGACCGTCGAGACGATCACCATCACGATCGTTCCCAACGCGAACGGGATGGGGCCGAGCACGCTCACCGTCGACTCGGCATCGACGCCCGCTCGGGCGAGGAGATCACCGTCGGGGCGCCGGTTGTGCCAGCTCATCGGCTGACGGACGTACCGGTCGACCACGTCGTTGGTGAACATCTGTGCGACGCGCCACATGGTGATCGATGCGTAACTGCGACGGATCACGATCGCCACCGCGCGCAGCACCCCGATGCCGAGGATCAGGGCGACCCCCGTCAGGAAGGTCCCAATGGCGACGTCGCCCTCCTCGAAGCGCGGCAGGATGACCTGATCGATCACCCAGCTGAGGGCGAAGCTCGACGCGACGGTGAGCACGGCGAATACTGCGGCGCCGCCCACGGCGATCCCGAACAGCTTCGGCTGCATGGTGATCATCGACCAGAGGAACCGGCCATTTCGCCGAGCGCGTTCGACCGCGCCAATCTGCTCGTCGAACAGCTCGCTGGAGCCCTGGTCGATGGCTTGGTCGGTCACCTGACGTTTCTACCAGCGGGCGCCCGGCATATCGTCAGCAGTTGTGAATGCCGACCCATCGACCCGGCCCCCCACCGGTGATGTCGACGACACACAGGGACCATGGCGGCGCTCGAAAGCGCGCACGGCACTGTTCGTGATCGGAGCCATCGGTTTCGTCGCCTTCTGGACGTGGGCGCTGTTCTTCGCATCGAAAGAGGCAGTCAACCGGATCGACGATCGGGCCTGGGCCGAGCGCGCCGAGGTGATCTGCGCCGACTACGACCTCCAGATCAGGGCCCTGGAGGCACAGACATCGACTGATCTCGTCGTACGAGCCGACCTCGTGGTGCAGTCGACCGACCTGCTCTCGGCGATGCTGGACGACATCACCGAGGTGGCGCCGACCGACGAAAAGGGCCGAGCGATCGTGCCCGCATGGGAAGCCGACTATCGCACGCTCCTGAACGACCGGTACCGGTACTCCGAGCAGCTGCGTAGCGGCGAGAACGTACCGTTCACCGAAACAGC
>DASQFE010000396.1:0-3354 GCA_035633295.1 Ilumatobacteraceae bacterium
ACCCGACGATCCGTCACCGGGCTCACGCAGTGCCGCCCATCTGCCCGCCGCCGACCCGACGATCCGTCACCGGGCTCATGCAGTGCCGCCCATCTGCCCGCCGCCGACCCGACGATCCGTCACCGGGCTCATGCAGTGCCGCCGACGGTCATCGACCTGACCCGCAGTGTCGGCTGGCCGTCGCCGACCGGCACCCCTTGGCCATCCTTGCCACAGGTGCCTGGGCTCCCCATCGAGAAGTCGTTGGCGAGCATGTCGATATCGGCGAGGACCTTCGGGCCGTTGCCGATCAGGTTGCCGTCGCGCAGTGGCTCGGTGATCTCGCCGTTCTCGATCAGGTAGGCCTCGGTCATTCCGAAGACGAAGTCGCCCGACGCAGTGTTCACGCTGCCACCGCCGAGCTTGGCCACATACACCCCGTTGGGGGTCGAGGCAATGATGTCGTCGGGATCGTCGGGGCCGTCGAGCACGAACGTGTTGGTCATGCGCACCATCGGGAGGTACTGGTAGCTCTGACGGCGGCCGTTGCCCGACTGGGGGCGGCTGTCCTTGCGGGCACGCAGGTAGTCCCACATGTAGTCGGTGAGGATGCCATCCTCGATGAGCACGTTGCGCTGGGTGATGTGGCCCTCGTCGTCGAAACCGAGCGTGCCCCACTCGCCCGGCATCGTTCCATCGTCGACAAGCGTCACGAGCGGCGAGGCGACCTGCTGGCCCACCTTGCCGGCATAGACGCTCGCACCCTTCTGGATGTGATCGGCCTCCAAGCCGTGGCCACACGCCTCGTGGAAGAGCACGCCGCCCGTGCCGTGCTTGATCACGACGGGCATCGCTCCCGACGGAGCGGGCCGAGCCCGCAGCTTCGTGATCGCCTGGCGGGCGGCCTCGCGTGCGAGTTCCTCCACATCGACGGTGTCGAAGATCTCGAAGCCGACCGTGTGCCCCATCGACTGGTAGCCGGTCTGCATACCGGCGTCGCCGTCTGCAACGGCGCTGATTCGCAACAGCGTTCGCACGACCTCGTCGCTGGTGAGCACGCCGTCGGTGTTGGCGACGAGAACCTTCTTCCAGCTGTCGCCGTAGCCCGCCGACACCTGCACGATCTCGGGCCCGAACGACCGGGCGGCATCGTTCATCCGTTCGAGCAGTTCGACCTTGGCGGCCTTGGCGACCGAATCGGGATCCTGCTCGACGATGTTCGGCCGGTGCGGCGCCGACGCAGTGAGCGCCACGGTGCGAACCCCACCACCGCCTCGACTCGCAGCGGCTGCAGCGGCACTCGCCGCCGCCGCCAAGCCAGGCTCCGACAGGTCGGAGGTGTAGGCGAAGCCGGTGGTCTCGCCGGCCACGACCCGAATTCCGGCGCCGCGATCTCGACCACTCGACACCTGTTCGACCTTGCCGTCGTCCAAGCCCGCCGAGGTCGAGCGTTTGTCCTCGGCATACACCTCGGCAAAATCGGCGCCGGTGCTGACTGCGCCGGCAAGTACCCGTTCAAGAACGTCGGAGGCGATCACGGGGCCGAGCCTACGGGAGCACCCGCCGCACCATCCACGCCAGCTCCGTTGCGGTCGGGGCAGGGCGCGTTAGCGTGATGTCCGTGAATCTCGAAGTAGGAATGCGCGGCGACGCCAAGCTGGTGGTCACCGAAACCGACACCGCACGAGCGCTCGGCTCGGGCACCGTCGACGTGCTCGGCTCACCCCGCCTCGTCGCCCTCTGTGAGGAAGCATGCTGCAATGCCCTCGCGAACGCGCTCGAAGACGGCACCACCACCGTGGGCATGCGGATCCAATTCGATCACCTCCAGCCCACGCCCGTCGGGGCCGAGGTGATCGCCGAAGCGTTGCTCGAGAAGATCGAGGGTCGACGCCTCAAGTTCACCGTGTCGGCATCCGACCCGGGTGGGCTCGTCGCCGCCGGCAAGATCACGCGTGTCCTGGTCGACCTCGACCGCTTCATGACCAAGTGCTGCGACGTCTGACCACCGCTCGCCAGGCGTTGTCCCACCCGAAATTCGGAGCCGACATAGCGCCACGCGCAATGATCGCTCCGAATTTCGGGGTTGGGGTGTGTTTCTGGGTCTGACCGTCAGGCGAGGTTGCTGGTTCTGGGGTAGATGTCGGACGGATCAGTGAGGATGTTCACGAGATAGGGCACGCCGCTGGCGAAGGCACGATCGAGTGCCGGGCCGATCTCGGCGGGCGAGCTGACGGTTTCGCCGCCACCGCCGAGCGACCTCACCACCTCGTCGTAGCGACAGCCCGGCTGGAGGTCGCATGCCATGTCCCAGCCGTAGATGGCTTGCATCGGATGCTTCTCGAGGCCCCACATCCCATTGTTGCCGACGATCATCACCACTGGAAGGCCATGGCGTACGAGTGAATCGACGTCCATCAGGCTGAATCCCGCGGCGCCGTCGCCGAGGAGGAGCACGACCTGCGACGAGGGCCGCACGACGCGCGCCGCGATCGCATAGCCGAGCCCGTTGCCGAGGCAGCCGTACGGGCCGGTGTCGAGCCAACCACCGGGCTCGAACACCTCGATGAACTTGCCGGCATACGACGCGAAGTCGCCACCGTCGCAGATCACCACGGCATCGCGTTCGAGGCGCCGACGCAACTCGCCGTAGATGCGGCTCGGTTTGATCGGATCGTCGGCGGCCTCCATGAGCGCAACCTCGCCTGCGGTCGCACGCGACTCGGCGTCGCGCAGCTCGGCAATCCAGTCGGTGTGGTCGACGCGATTGCCAGCGTGATCGGCGAGCCCGGTGAGGGTGGCGGCGATGTTGCCGACGACAGTCAGGACATCGACGTGGCCGGCGCGTTGCGATTCGGCGTCGACCACGTGGGCCACGGTCGCCGACCCGAACCGTCCGAACCCGATACGGAAGTCGAGTGGTGTGCCGAGCACCACCACGACGTCGGCACGCTGCTTGAGAAGCCCCCGGGTGCGCAGGAATGCCAGCTCGTGGTCGGCCGGCAGCAGGCCGCGACCCATGCCGTTGAAGAAGCACGGTACGCCGAGCGCACCGGCCGCAGCGGCGAGTTCGTCCCAGGCGCCGTCCCAGTACACGTCGGAACCCACGATGAACGCCGGCCGTTGCGCGCCTGCGATCAACGCGGCGAGCGCGCCCACATCACCGGGATCGGGCTCGACACCGGATGCGGCGCCGGCGTCGACCACCGGCACGTCGCCCGACGACGGCCCGAACACGTCGAGTGGGAAGTCGAGAAAGGTCGGCCCGCGGTGCGGCTCGATCGCCAAGCGGGCGGCCTCGTGGACCATGGCGCCCGCCTGCTCGGGGTCGGTGACCGTCGCCGCCGACTTCGTGATCGACGCCAGGATCGGGAC